>NZ_JAVESS010000009.1 GCF_034006445.1 Desulfovibrio sp.
GGCGGATTCAACTTGCAAGTGCAACACCCTCAAAGTTGAATGAAAAGGCAAGGTGGTATAGCCCTTTAGCCTCTCCATCCAACCAAAGATTGAGGGGCGTATGGGCTATGCACACCTTGCCAGGGAAGAACGGTACTACATCTGCCAGGCAGTGAAAAGTGGAACGTCACTGAGGGCCATAGCCAAAGCGATAGGCCGTAGCGTCTCAACTGTAAGCCGCGAACTTGCGCGAAATACCGGGGCGCGTGGCTACCGCTACAGGCAGGCACACAAGCGCAGTCAGAAAAGGCAGACCAGTAAAGGGAAGAAGCGCATTGGCCTTGAGGTATGGACGTATGTTGAACAGTGTCTGCACCAGGACTTCAGTCCGGAGCAAATCTCTGGAGTTCTCAAACGCAAAGGTTTTGCCCTCAGTCATGAATGGATTTACCAGTACATTCTGGCGGACAAAAAACGAGGAGGAACGCTGCACAGCCATTTGCGCTGCCAGCGCAAACGCAAACGACGATATGGCAAACCCGACAGACGAGGTCAAATCAAGGGGCGTATCAGCATAGACATACGCCCGTCCATTGTTGCCGAGCGCTCACGCCTTGGTGATTGGGAGGCTGATACCGTTGAAGGCAGTAAAGGAGGCCCCGTTTTGGTGACACTTGCAGAGCGTAAAAGTCGTCTTTTCCTGTTTGGCAAGGCTCCCAACAAAAGCGCCAGCGAAGTAAGGCGGGTCATTGAAGGACTCTTGACACCCATTAAGGACTTTGTTCAGACTATTACCTATGATAACGGCAAGGAGTTCAGCTACCATGCCGATGTGTCAGCTACACTCGAGGCTCAGGGATTTTTTGCGCACCCCTACCATTCGTGGGAGCGTGGCTTGAACGAGAACTCCAATGGCCTTCTACGCCAATACTTCCCCAAGGGGGTAAGCTTGGCATCGGTCACGCAAGATGAGATCATAGCGGCAATGTGCCGCTTGAACTGGCGGCCTAGAAAATGCCTTGGGTTTAAGACACCCTATGAGATTTTTTTGGAGGACGCCAACACCCAAGGAATGGGTGTTGCACTTTGAACTTGAAACCGCGAAACTTGAAATCGGCGTTATCGGCCTGGGCAAGTTCGGGCTGCGCATGGCCACCACCCTGGTTTCTCTGGGGCATACGGTGGTCGGCATCGACATGTCCGACACGCAGGTGCAGCGGGCCGAGGATGCGTTGAATTCCGTGTACAAAGCTGACGCCACAAACATAGCCGTGCTGCGTTCCCTGCATGTGCAGGACCTGGATTGGGTGGTCATCAGCGTGGGCCAGAGCGTGGAGCAGTCACTGAGCATCACCCTGAACGTGCAGGAACTGGGCGGCCCCAAGATATGGGTCAAGGCATCCAACGAGGAACACCGCAAGATATTGCAGCGTCTGCGCGTTAACCGAGCCCTTGTGCCCGAAATGGAGGCCGCCGTCATGGCCGCCCACCAGCTTACCTACCCCGGCATGCTGGACCTTATCCCCAAGTATGGCGGCATTGCCATTCAGGAACTGAAGGTGGACGAGTGGCACGGCAAGACCTTGATCGACCTCAACCTGATGCAGAGGTTTAATATTATGGTGCTGGGCATACGCCCTGCGGGGGAACATTCTTTCAACTTTGTGCCCCCGGCCATGACGGTGCTGCAAAAGGGCGATACCATCGTGCTGGCGGGACGGGCCAACTCCATGGGCGATCTGAAGCCCTAGCCACTGTTGTCACGAGCGTTTTTCCTGGTATTTCTGCGTCGCGCTCCGCCTTTTATTCCGGCCGGGTACCGTCAGAGTATGCTCCCTGCATAAAAGGCTCGTTCTCCGTGATGTGAGGGGAAGTTCGTCTCGTGGCGGCACTTTCCGGGCATATCGCCGCTGAAATGCCTTGCCTTTCAGTCTGCCATCCAGCCGAAAAGCACGAAGCGCAAGAGCATCGAGGCCACGTCCCTGTCCGCTGCACAGCGGCATTCTGGCATGCGCACGTGTGGGGTCAGTCTTCTTCGCTTTCGGCCGGGTCAGGCTCGCCCTCACCGGGCAGCGCCCACCAGGGCAAATCGCGCCATGCGTCATTGAGGGCTTTTTCCTGTTCCGGCCAGTGGGGGGAGTATCGGGCAAGCTCGGCCCTGTAGGCCGGGGAATGGTCCATATGGCGCAGGTGGCACAGTTCGTGCCAGCAAAGGTGCTCCAGAAGGGGCAGGGGAAGAAGCGCCGCCCGCCAGTTGAGACTGATGCGCCCGATGGGTTGCCCCTGCTGCCCCGCAAGGCTGTATTCCCGATCAACGGGCAGAAGGCCGACCTGCCTGCCGCCAGTGTTTTCGGCTCTGGCAGTGAACAGGCCGAAAAGCTTTGCGGCCAGTCTTCCGGCCCTGCCTTGCACAGGGAGGGAAGCGTTGTTTGCTGTAGCGTCCTGTGCCTCTTGCCTGCCGTTTCTCTGCGGCTGGCTTTTGCCGCTGGCTGTGCCGTTGACCTTACCCTTACCCTTGCGCGTACGCGCGCAGCTGCCCCAGCGCGAGCGTTGATCCCGCACGCTGATTTTTTCAAGAGCAAAACCTGCCTGCTGGGCAAGAGCTGTCAGATACGCCGGAAGCAGGGCTTCCGCCATATGGCGGCACCACTGGCGCAGGGCCTTGACGCACAGGCTGGCGTCTTCAACCGCGCCGAACAGGCGCAGACAGTCGGAGCTTTGCACCAGCAGCAATCGTTGCGCATCCTTCCGCGCCAGCAGGGAAAAATGGGTTTCGTGATGCCGCGCCGCCGCCAGCCTGCCCGCCGCCATGTCGCCTTCAGTCCGCACCGCAAACGTCAGCCCGGCCAGGGGCAGTTCAATGCTCAAAGGCAGTTGCTGCCGTGGGGCAGTGGCCTTGCGTTTTTTCCAAGCGCGTTCAAGCCATGGCAGGAACTGGGGGAGCGTCTGTTCCAGCAGCGACAGGGGCATGCCTTCAGGAGTGGTGATGGTCAGGTGCCCGTAAGGGCTGAGGGAGAGGCGCGTGCGCCTGGCGCGTGAAGAGACCCTTACCCTGGCTGTAAGATTGGTGCCGTCGGCAAGGCGCATGTGGACGCAGGCGGGCAAGGGCGCGCCTGGTGACCGGAAGCGCCGTGAAGCCGGTTTTTTTTCAGCCATGCGACAAGGCTGCCACAGGTTGGCGCGCCTGTAAACAATGGCCGTCACCGCGCCTTTCGGGCAACTTTTACCAGTATAGAATGGCATATTTTTTGCTGCTTCGGAGGGAGGAGTGGGGTGAAGAGCAATTCTTTCCCAGTGTCCGGCACTGAAGGAGTACTTATGAGTGTGACAAGCACAAGCGCATATGGCGTCAGCGGCCTTTCTGACGTGGATGAAATCTGGAGCACCAAAAGCAGCAGCGCCAAAAGCGCCAGCAGCACCGCGTCTGGGAGCAGTTCCGGCGATACGGTAAGCATCTCCGATACAGCCAAGGCTCTTTTTGCTGAAAAACTGGGCCGGTATACGGCCTCGGCTTCTGATACCGACGAAAAAACCAAAGCGACCGATTCTTCCGGGGTATCCGTTGAAGGTCTGAGCGGCGACGCGGCTGAGGAATCCACTCAGAGTACGGGTGGCGCTGGCGGGGCCTCTGGAGTTGGCGGCGGTTCCGGCGGAACCAATACCGTTGAGAGCATCAAAAAGCAGATTGAATCTCTTAAAAGTCAATTGACCAGTCTTGCCAGTCATGCGACCGGCGGGGTGATGGATGCGGGAATCAATAGTAAAATTAATGCCCTCCAGGCACAAATAGCGGCTCTGGAGGCCCAGCTTGCAGAGGCGCAAGGGGCTGCATAAAGACTTGACAGTAACTGATCTCATTTCTTATAGTCACTTTTGGGGATGGCAATGGCTGTCCCCTTTTATTTGAATACTGCTCCCACACCTTAAATGCATGCTTGGCATGCTCGAGGAGAGGATTATGAAATCATTGAAGGGCAGCCAGACTGAAAAGAACATCCTTACAGCTTTTGCCGGTGAATCCCAGGCGCGCAACCGCTATGACTTCTTTGCCGGTGTGGCCAAAAAAGACGGCTTCGTGCTTGTGGAAGAAATCTTTCTTGAAACCGCTTGTCAGGAAAGGGAACACGCCAAACGTCTGTTCAAGTTTCTTGAGGGCGGCGAAGTAGAAATTCAGGCAGCCTATCCCGCTGGCGTCATCGCCGGCAGCGAAGCCAACCTGCTGGCCTCCGCCCATGGCGAAAATTATGAGCATACCGAGATGTATCCTTCTATGGCCGCCACTGCCGAAAAAGAAGGTTTTGCTGAAGTGGCCTTTGCCATGCGCCACATCGCCGTGGCCGAAGCCTATCATGAAAAGCGTTTTTTGAAGCTGGCCAGCGACATCAAGGAAGGACGCATGTTCCTGCGTTCCAAGCCCACAGTGTGGCGCTGCCTCAACTGCGGCTGTCTTGTGGAAGGGGACCATGCGCCCGAAATGTGCCCCGCATGTGCGCATCCCAAGGCTTACTTTGAAGAACTGAACTACTGCTTCTAAGGAAACGCTGATTTGTTCCCTTTGGCGGACTTGCTTTACTTTTTTTGAACAGTCGAGGACGGAAGAGTCCACTCCCGCTTCAAAAAAAGAACGCGCCTTGCCAAAGGAAATACCAGCGCGTTTCCAGGAGGCTCTCTAATCAGTGCTTCCCCAGGTGTACTGTAAAGTTGAAATTGCCCTGCATCTGCAGGGTCGACCGCCAGGCGTAAGGGCCAAGCGCGGTTTATCCGCGCTGCCCTGCG
The DNA here is from genome assembly GCF_034006445.1 of Desulfovibrio sp. Lineage (NCBI taxonomy): Bacteria > Pseudomonadati > Thermodesulfobacteriota > Desulfovibrionia > Desulfovibrionales > Desulfovibrionaceae > Desulfovibrio > Desulfovibrio sp. The sequence continues at coordinate 4,756 of NZ_JAVESS010000009.1, forward strand.
CCGCAGTGAGCGAGCCGTAGACGCCCTGTGTTGCAGATGAATACTCGCAAGGGTGACGGCTCCAAGACGCATTGACTCAGAAAATGCCTGCGTTCAGACTTTTATTCTTGTACGTCGTTTATGCGTGAGCTATGGTGGTGCCGACTTTTTGACAAAAACGTCGGTCTGCCCCGCACTTGAACCCGCCAGAAGATGAAGCGGGTTCTGTAAGCAGAGCTTGGTAAATCGCCAATGCCGCTAAGGCGAACGGCCGCAGGGTCGTCAAGGCGAACGCCACCTGAAACTGCTTGTCAGCCGCGCTTGCATCTGTTCGCACAGGCCGGGTTTTTGTACAATATACCAGACCGTTACGATCGGTATGGTGCCCCGGCAACCGTGTTCCCCTCTGGGTTCTGCTTTTTGGCTTGCTGAATCTTGACGGTGGATCGCATGCTCCACCAAGAGAAGCGTTACAACGCGTTGCGTACTATTGCGTAATGTGCTGCAATGACATCTTTTTTTGTGCGATTTTCAGGCTTTGAAAACGCCGGGATGTTTTTTATGCAGTGGCCATGGCGACGATCGCGGTGGCGATGTACATAACAAGCCTGTATTTATGTAGTATTAATAAATTTATTAAAAAAAATTATTATAAAATATTATTAGTGATTATAGTAAGTTAACAAAGACTCCTTCACGTTAACAGCCCAGAAGCTATTGCTTTTATATTTCAGCTATTGCTTACTGCGTACAGGCCTTGTGCTTCGGGCCGAATATTGCATGGAGCTGGATGTCGCCGTGATCGGTCGCGCGTTGCCATGATGAAGATGTGCAGATGGCGCGCTGGTCTTTCCGGGCGGAACGTGAAGAGTCGGCAGAGCCTCGTTGCTCTGCGTAAATAAAATCATCTCAAAGCATGCCGTTATGAAGGCAAGCCTCAAGGGCTGTGAATTTCATAATGTGGGCTATTCTGGCCGGCGTGCTGACAGAGCGGAAAAACGCTTGACGGTGCGTCTTTCCAGTTCAGGGAGTGAATCGTGAAGTATTTTATTGCATACCTGTTGTCCTTTGGCCTGCTGTTGCCCGCTGTGGCTTCGGCCGCAGAATCTGCGTATCCGCCGCCGCCAGCGGGGCAGGTCATTACTGTGGAAGACTCCGTTTACGGAGTGTTGCGATCCAACCGTGCCCTGCGTGGCATGCAGGAAAATCGTAGCGTGCTTGAACATGAGACTGACCGAGCCAAGGCTGGCTTTGGTCCGCGAGTCGACGTTACCGGCCGGGCTGGCGGCAGCGTCATGAGCGACTCATCAACCCGCAGCAGAGATCTGGACACGCAGATGTGGGGCCTGGCTGGCGTCAGCGCTCAGCTTGTGCAGCCCATCTGGGATGGTTTTGCCACCAGATCCCGCGTGCGTACCGCAAAATCGACTCTTGAGTCTGTGAAGTTCAGGGTGTTTGACACCGCCACTTCCATGTCGCTTGAAGGCATCATTTCTCATATTGATGTGCTGCGCCGCAGAAAGATCCTGGCGCTGGCAGAATCGAATGTCACGCAGCATAAGGCGCTGGTCAGTCAGGCGCAGGAAAGGGCCAACCTTGGCGCTGATACCGCTGCGGACGTGACGCAGGCCCGTTCACGCCTCCAGCGTGCGCTGTCGAGCCTTTCCGAGTCCAAGGCCGCCTTGCTTGTGGCCGAAGAGCGCTACACACGCCTTACCGGCCTGCCTGCAACCGGCAAGCTGGCTCCCGTGACCATGCCTCCTGAACTGTATCAGGGGCCTGACGCCGTGTTTTCGCAGGCCGAACAGAGCAACCCCAAAGTTGCCGCTTACATGCAGGATATCCGTGCAGCACGCGGCCAGCGTGAACTGGCGGATTCGGCATTTTATCCCACGCTGAATCTTGAAGCCGGTCCCAACTATACGGATCGGGGCGGCGCAAGTGACCGCTGGATATACAGCTTTGACGTCATGGGCGTTGTGCGCTGGAATATTTTCAACAGCGGGGCCGACCTGGCTGAACGCCGTGCCGCCTCGGCGCGTATCCGTCAGAGCCGTCAGGTGATGTATGACTTCATCGACGAACTCAAGCTGGATATCGAAAGCACCTGGACCAACTATCAGGCCGCGCAGGAGCAGTTCTCGCACTATACCAAGGCTGTGGAGTACAGTAAGTATACACGCTCGGCGTATATTGAGCAGTTCCAGATCGGCAAGCGCAGTATTCTGGACGTACTTGATACGGAAAATGAGCTCTTCAACTCTTCCACCCAGGCTGAAACCGCTCGCGGCAACATCCTGGTTGGCGCGTATCGCTTGAGTGCCCTTTCTGGCAATCTGCTGCCGCAGATGTCCATCAATACCGCACCCCTTGGACAGACCCCTCCCAGGGACGCAGCGGACCCCCGCGAAGAATTCGCTCCCGGCTGGTTTGAGTAAGAGGTGTTATGCCCCGACGCAGAAATGCGCCGGGGCATAACAATATCCGCTCAACGCAGGCGTTTTCCCACACGTTACCTCCGCCAATTCGGGTAGCCAAAATGCTTGGCAATCCAGCACCATTATAGTATTTTTCATATGGCGGAAGATCGCCTTATATCATGCGATACGGCCATATGCCCGGCAAACGAGCCTTTGCCGTCGTACGCTCCCGCCTATCTGCAAGGGGTTTCTGCCCCGGCGCTACAGCAATGGAAATGCCATGGAAAATTCCAATATAACAGACCGTTCAGAAAATATCCGTGGTGAGGCGGCATCTGCCGATAAAGGCATGGCCGCAGATGGCGAAGCCACGTCTGTAAAAGCTTCCTCTGTACATGTACACGACGACACGTCCGCGCAGCCGGAACCCGAATCCCTTGTTTCTGCTGGCGCAGCTGCGCCCCGCGGCAATCAGGCCGTCAGCCGGGCCGCAGTGTTGCAGCCTCGTGATCAAGCTGCCGTGTCACAAGCTGCCGTGGCGCAGGGTGCCGCGCCTGCGACGAACCAGCAGCGTGCGCCAGGAGCAGACGGCGCAGCCAAAAGCACTGCCCTGCACGGCGCCATGCCTTTGAAGGCCGGAGGCCGAATAGTGCTTGGCAATGACAGGCAAAAGGCATCACCCGGTGCAGGACGCAAAGGCGCTGCCAGTAAGGGGCAACCGCAGTCTGCCGCCGTGCCCCCGCCACAGGCGCAGCCGTCGGGCGTAATGCCGCCGCTGCAACCGCCTCAGGCACAACAGGCGCAGACGCCACAGCCTTCGCAGCCGTCCGCCGCCGTGCCCCCGCAGCCCCATATTCCACAACAGTCACAGTCGCCGCAACAGTCGCAACCACCGCAGGCCCCGCAGCCTCATGACGTCCTGTCTTCTGCAGCAGGCGCTGACAGCGAACACGCTCCCGTGTCAGGGGCCGAAGCCGCTGCCGCCGAAACCGCTGCCAGGGAGGGCGGCCCCGCCGCTGGTGCGGCCGGTCAACAGGGAACAGACGGTACCCCCGGGGCCTCCAGTCAGGTCGGCAAGGCCGCCCTGGACGCCATAGCCCATGCTGCGCGTCAGGAAGCCGCCATGGGCGGCGGGCAGGGAGAAAAGGAGCGCACCATGGGGCCCCTGCGCCCCTCGGACGTGGATTTTATGCCGGGCCTGTTGCGCAGCCTTGCGGTTTTGCTGCGGTTGCGCGGCAAGGTTGTGAGCCCGCAGTTTCTCATGGCAGGGCTCACGGGCAACAAGGTGACGCCCCAGGCATGCCTGAGGGCGGCGCGCAAGGCGGGGCTCTCTGGGCGCATCGTTTTTCGCCCCGAACTGGATGAAATTCCCAGCCTTGTTTTGCCCTGCATCCTGCTTTTGACGCACGACCGCTCCTGCGTGATGACCTCCATCCGTGACGGCAAGGCAGAAGTTATTTTTCCCGAAACCAGCGAGGCCGCGCAGACCGTCCAGCTTGAAGACCTCAAGCAGGAGTATTCGGGCTATACCCTTTTCGCCGCAGTGGAGGCCGCGCCCGACGACCGGGCAGAGCGGCTGAGCATTGCGCACGGCAAGCGCTGGTTCTGGGACGTGCTGCGCTATTATGCCCCCATTTACCGCCATGTTGCCCTGGCCAGCGTGGTCATCAACCTGATTGCCGTGGGCAGTCCGCTGTTTGTCATGAACGTGTATGACCGCGTGGTGCCCAATAATGCCATAGAAACCCTGTGGGTTCTGGCCATCGGCATTATCATCATCTACATGTTCAACTTTCTGCTTTCCTCATTGCGCACGCACTTTGTCGATGTGGCCGGACGCAATGCGGATATTGTGCTTTCCAGTTCGCTGGTGGAAAAAGTGCTTTCAATGCGTATGGACGCCAAGCCGGAATCCACCGGGGCCTTGGTTAACAATCTTCGTGAATTCGAGCAGTTGCGAGAATTTTTCAGTTCGTCGAGTTTGCTGGCCTGCATTGACTTGCCCTTTCTGGTGATCTTTCTGCTGCTTACCGGCTTTATCGGCGGCCCGTTAGTCTTTTTGCCAATTGCGGCCATGCCGCTCATGCTGGGGCTGGGCCTGCTGCTGCAACAGCGGTCGCGGCGCAGCGCAGAGGCAAGCTACAAGCAGAACATGCAGAAAAATGCCCTGCTGGTGGAAATTGTGGGGGGGCTTGAAACCCTCAAGTCCTGCATGGCCGAAAGCCGTATGCAGAAACTCTGGGAATCCGTGGTGGGCCTTTCAGCCCAGTCCAACAGTGAAGCGCGCAAGTATAACAACCTGGCGGTCACGGTATCCATGCTCATCACCCAACTGGTGACAGTGGCCATGATCGTGTGGGGCGTTTACCGCATATCTGAAGGACTCATGACCATGGGTGCGCTCATTGGCTGCAATATTCTGGTGGGCCGCACCATGGCCCCTCTGTTGCAGATGGCCTCACTGCTCACGCGGCTGCAAAATTCGCACGTGACGCTCAAGGCCCTGGACATGCTCATGCTGCTGCCTTCTGAAAACCAGGTTGAAAAAACCTGCATGGATTTTGGCATGCTGCGGCCTTCCTTCACAATGGAAAGCGTGTCTTTTGCCTATCCGCACCAGGAAAGGCTGGCACTTGAGCGCGTGTCCCTGCGTATTGAGCCGGGTGAGCGCGTGGGCATCATTGGCCCCATGGGGTCGGGAAAAAGCACGCTGTCAAAACTGCTCATCGGTCTTTACCAGCCCAAGGAAGGGGCCGTGAAGTTCGGGGATGTGGACATTCGTCAGATCCCCAGCACCGACCTGCGGGGCCGCATAGGGGTTCTGCCGCAGGACGTGGTGCTGTTTTACGGCAGTATTCGCGACAATATCGCTCTGGGGGATCCCACCATCAACGATCACCTGATTTTGCGGGCAGCGGCCCTGGCGGGCGTGACGGACTTTTTGCGCAACAATCCTGCGGGTTTTGCCGCGCAGGTGGGCGAGCAGGGCAGGGCCCTTTCCGGCGGACAGCGTCAGGCCGTGGCTCTGGCCCGTGCTCTGGTGCGTGACCCTGAAGTGCTGCTTCTGGATGAACCGACCAGCAATATGGATACGGATTCTGAACTCATGCTGCAAAAGCGTCTGTTCTCGGTAATGCAGGACCGCACTGTGGTGCTTGTGACGCACCGCCTGTCCATGCTCCGGATTGTGGAACGCCTGATAGTGATGGAGAACGGCCAGATCAAGATGGATGGGCCGCGTGACGCCGTGTTGCAGAGCCTGCGCGACCGTTCAAAGCAAAACGTCGCGGCGGCACGGCATGAACACGGCGCTGAGGCGCGGCCAGCAGCGGGGAATGCGTAATATGCATCAGAGACCACAAAACACCACTGCGGAAAACATGTCCGCTCCTGTGGGGCAGCCGCAAGCGGGTGGTTCCGTACCCGGCGACGCTCAGGCAAAAGCACCGGCCCAGGCCCCTCCCGCCGCAGGCCCTGCCCCCGCCGCAGCCCCTGTTCCTGGCGCAACCCCCGCCGCAGCCCCTGTTCCTGGCGCGTTGCAGCCGGACTTCAGCGCATTTTTTGGACAGGAAACAAGCTGTGAATTTCTGTCGCCCCTGCCTGGGCAGGGCGCGCCTTTTGTCACGCCGGCGGCGTTCACACAGGAAGGCGCCATTCCGGCCATGCCGGGAGTGGAGTCCGAGGGCGACGCCTCCATGGGCGGGTTCGCGCCAGCGGTCATCGGCGACGCCTGGGGTGAAGAGGGGGAGATGCCCAAGGGGGATTTTGCCCCCATGTCGTCCGCTGACGGCCTCGCTGAAACCGGCATGCAGCCGCTTGGCCCCGAAGAGCAGCGGCAAGGCGCGGTAGAGGAAAGCGGCCCCAAGGCCTTTTTGCGTGAACTGTTGCTGGGCGGTGATCACGCCCAGAAGCCCGACAAGGGGTTTCGTCAGTCCGTGGCGGAAACCATTGAGCGCCTGCGCGGCGGCGGCGCACCAAAGCAGCCCGGCCAGCCCCAGTCCAATCCCGGTCTTTTTGCGGCCATGGACGCACCGCTCAATGGCCTGACGCCTGACGACATCCAGTTTGCCAGCGAGGTGGATGCGGCTCTGGCGCGTCGTCCGCGCTTCGGGGTGCGGGCGCTTTCCATAAGTGTTGCCGCCATGTTTTTGTGTCTGATTATCTGGGCGGCTTTTGCCAGCGTGGATGAAGTCACCCACGCCGAAGGCACGGTTGTGGGATCACAGCGCACCCAGACCATCCAGAACCTTGAGGGCGGCATCCTGCGCGCCGTCCTGGTTCATGAAGGTCAGATTGTGGACAAAGGGGCCATTCTTGCCCAACTGGACAATGAAATGGCCGAGAGCGCCTACAGGGACGCCGTGACCAAGGCTATGGAAAACAGCCTCGCCATCCTGCGTCTTGAGGCCGAAATCAAGGGCGAGCCTCCGGTATTTCCCGAGCACCTTGAAGCCTGGGCCAGCAAACTTATTGGCCGCAAGGTGGATGAAAATACCCTGATCCGCGCGCGCCAGATCATTCATGATCAGGAAAACGCCTATCAGGCCCGGCGTGTGCAGCTCAATGCCGAAATCGAAGTGCTGGAGTCTCAGTACACGCAGCGCATGCACGATGTAGAAGAACAGACCGCGCGCAAGGTGCAGCTTGACCGCAGCCTTGCCCTGTCCATCGAGCAGCGCGACACGGCCTATGCCCTTGTGCAGCGCAACAACTTTTCCAAGCTCGAATATCTTGGCATGCAACAAAGAGTTGTGGAGATTCAGGGGCAGATCGACGGCCTGGCGGCCACCATCCCCAAGGCGCAGTCCGCGGCGGAAGAATCGCGGCAGCGCATCACCTCACGCCGCGCGGAACAGGCCTCGGCCATTACGGACGAAATCAACAAGAGAAGGCAGGAGTTGAACTCCCTGCGTGAAAGCCTTTCGGCCGGGCGCGACCGCGTCACCCGGACAGAGCTTCGCACGCCCGTGCGCGGCACGGTGAAGCAGATTTACATTTCCACTGTGGGCGGCGTGGTAAAGCCCGGCGAACCCATCATGGACATTGTGCCCCTGGACGACACCCTGCTGGTGGAAGCCAAGGTCAAGCCGCAGGACGTGGCCTTTCTGCGTCCCGGTCAGGACGTCATGGTCAAGGTTTCTGCCTATGATTTTTCCATTTACGGCGGCCTTGAGGGCAAGCTTGAATCCATAAGCGCCGACACCATTGAAGACAAGAAGAGCGAGCATTTTTATCTGGTCAAGGTACGCACCCAGAAGAATGCCATTACCTATCACAAGGAACTTCTGCCAATCATCCCCGGCATGGTCGTGACAACGGACATCCTTATAGGAAAAAAGACCGTTCTGGATTACTTGCTCAAGCCCATTCTCAAGGCCAAACAGAACGCTATGCGTGAACGTTGATCCGCCGCGAAAGGAACGACATATGGCACAACAGGATTCCTCAAACAAAAAATCGCGCAACCGTACAGCGGCAGTCATCATGCTGGCGTTCTTCGCGGTCATGGCGGTAGTTGTCGTGATAGGGGCCAACTGGTACCTGCAGAATTCCCGTGCCCGCATGCTGCGGGAGGTGGGGCAGAATCTGCATGTGCAGACCAACAACAAGGTGGCCTTGCTGACGGTGTGGTCAGGAGCTCTCATCGAGCAGGTGGAAGTATTTGTGGAGCTGGATCTTCTGCGCCTTTTTACCGCAGAGGTCGACAGTTCCCGCCTGCCTGCCGAGGTCTTGCTGCGTGAAGCGCAGAAAGAGGGCAAGGGGCTGTCAATGTCTGATCCTTTTGCCGATGCGGAAAGTGCGGAAGCACAAGAAGACGCGGTAAGGGCAGCAGAAGCGATCTCAACAAGCGATCCCCTGAGCGGTCTTGCCCCGCGCCTGCCCATGATGGTTCGGCAGCTTAAAGATTTTATTGATAAAAATTCATTCTGGGCTGCGTATCTGGTCAATGCCGACCTGGAAATCTATATGTCCCCGGGCACGCCGCCGGTATTGACCGAGGCGCAGCGCGCTTTTTTGGAAAAAGCCTTCAAGACCGGGCAGCCCGTCTTCATGCCTGTGCGGCGTCAGAACGGCGAACTGGTCATGGACATGGCCTTTCCCATCAAGGCTCCACTCTATGTGGATTCATCGGGCGACAAGGTCGTTTCCGTTCTGCTGGCCTCATACAACGTGCTGCCTGTGGTCAAGGCCGTCACGCGGCATAGCGGCGGCAAGGAATACAGCGCCGCCATTTTGCAGAATTTTGGCGAACAGCTGCAGCGCATTGATCCCACGGTGCGCGAGGGCTTTGTAGATCTGCCCGGCTGGAAGCTGGAAGCTGGCCGCCTGCCTCTGGAAATGCGTAACGAGCCCGGCCCCGGCGGCACTGAAAATGAAGTCAACTACACCCAGGCGCTGCCCGTGCCGCGCCTGCCCTGGCTGGTGGAGCAGGGCGTCGAGGCTGCCCGTATTGATGCGGATTACCGCTCGCTGCGCAGGAACGTCATCATGGGCGCGGGCCTGATCATCGCGCTGGTCGGCATCATGATGGCCGCTTCGTGGTGGTGGCTTGTGGGCCGCAGGGAGCGCGCCGTGTCCGATCAGTTGCGGCGGCTGTATACTGTGGTCAACCAGCAAAAGCAGATTATGGACGGGGTGAATTCAGCCCTGTCGTCGGGCATTGTGCTCAATGACCTCAACGGCGTTATTTTTTACGCCAACCAGAGTTTTGCCCGCATGGCGGGCAAGGATATAAATGCCCTGCGCGGGCACCCCCACACCGACCTTGGGCCGGATATGGCCCGCAGCCTTGTTACCCACACGCTGGCCGTACATCAGTCCGGGCATCTTTCCAGCTTTACCGAAACCCTGATGGTCGATGGCTACCAGCGCTATTTCTTCACTTCCTGCACGCCCTTCAGGGACGAGGCAGGGCGTATGACGGGCGTTGTGTCTGTGTACAGCGACGTGACCGACCTTGCCATGGCGCAGCAAAAAGCGCAGCGCATGGTCAACCAGACCGTCAATGCCTTTGTGCGCGCCATCGAAACCGTAGACAGCTATTTGCGCGGCCATTCCGCCCTCACTGCCCAACTGGCGGTTACCCTGGCGTACTGCCTTGGCAAGACGGATCCTGTGACGCTGGCAACCCTGCGCACCGCAGCCAACCTTTCGCAAATAGGCATGATACAGCTGCCCAAGGAACTGTTCACCAAGTCGGGGATGCTCACGCCCGAAGAAAGGGCGCTTTTGCAAAATCATGTGGAGTACGCCAAGCACGCCCTTGAGGGCATTGATTTTGGCCTGCCTGTCATGGAAGCCATTGTGCAAATGTATGAAAGAATGGATGGCTCAGGGTATCCCGAAGGGCTCAGCGGTGACGCCATTTGTGAAAATGCCCGGATTCTGGCCGTGGCCAATACATTTTGCGCACTGGTACGCACGCGTTCTTACCGTCAGGCCCATAGCGTGGAGCAGGCCCTGGAAATCCTTGAGGAGCAGCCGCCCAAATATGATATGCGGGTTATGGAGGCGCTCAGGCAGTTTTTACCAACCGAGCAGGGCAGGGCTTTCCTCGACTTGCTGGAAAATGATCGCGACAGCGAACCCGATATGAGTGGATAGGCCTTATGAGGTTATTATTTTTGAATTCCGTGTTCCCTGGCCGGTTTCGTTCCCTGGCCCAGGCATTTGGAACCCAGCGGGAAAATACAGTGCTTTTTCTGGCTGAATCCGGCCAGAAAACTACCATTCCCGGAGTACGCCGCCTGCGGCTGGCCCCCCCTTCTTCCTGCGACAGTGATGATCCGGCTGAAAGAGAAATCGTCACGCGACTGCGGCGTGGCGCACGGGCGGGCAATGCCCTGCTGGCGCTGCGCAAGGAAGGCTTTTTGCCAGACATCCTCTGCGCGTCGGCCAGCATGGGCGGCAGCTTCTACGTGCGCGACATTTTCCCAAAAGCCTTTTATGTGGGCCAGGCGGACTGGTTTTATACCCAGGGCGAGAGTCACTGTTTTTTTACCCGTGGCAAACCTCGCCCGGCTGCTGACTTTGCTCTGGCGCGGGTGGCCAACCTCTGGGAATACAACGCCCTAGGCGAGTGCGATCTGGCCGTGACTTCATCCCTGTGGCAGCGCGCGCAGTATCCCGACTTTCTGGCCAGCAGGCTGCATGTGGTGCACAGCGGCATCAATACCCGCTTTTTTTCGCCTTCAGAAAATCAGGAAGAACGCAGCGGTGAGCTTGTCAGTTTCTTTGGCCCCCCGCACGAGAGCGCGCGCGGTTTTCAGCAGTTCATCGCCTGCCTGCCCCGTTTGCTTGAGCAAAGACCCAATTGTCTTGTACTGCTTTCATGGCTGGAAAATGCGCAGGTCGGGGCACGCCCGGAATGCGCGGACGACAAACCTGCGCGCAAGTTGGAAGAAGAGGCCGCGCGCAGTGTGGACAGCCTGAACCTGACGCCGGATCAGCGCGTGCGCGTACACGTGCTGGGCCCGCGACCGCTGAAGGAATACCGTGAGCTTTTGCGGGCCTCCACGGTGCACGTGTATCTGGCAGCCCCCCACGCGCTGACCACGGGCCTGCTGGAAGGCATGGCCTGCGGAGCGTTGATTGTGGGCTCCGACACACCGCCAGTGCGGGAAATCATCCGTGACGGGGTCAACGGCTATTTATGCGACTTTTGGGATGCCGAGGCCATGGCGGTCACTATTGCGGATGTCCTGGAAAAATCCCCTTCCCTTGACCAGGTGCGCTCCAATGCCCAGCAGACAATCCTGCGGGAGTTTGACGGAGAAGTGCAGACACGGCGGCTCATGAGCCTCATTTTGCACAGCATGGATCAGGAAAAAACAGACAGGCGACCCGATCCCGATGAAAAGGGCGGGTCTGACTTCTAGAGCAATTTAACGTTTACATTGCTCTGACGGCTGGGTGAGCAGACGTCCGCTACGGAGGCGTAAGCGCAGTTTATCTGCGCAGATAAACTGCGCGGTTAAACGCCGAAGTAAGCGTGCCTTAAACTTTGAGAATGTATATTCTCAAAGTTAATCTGCTCCAGCAGGGTGCAGCGTGTTTTTGGGGCTGAGGCGGGGATGCAGAGGCAATGTCCTTCAGGCTGCAGCCACCTCAAGATGTAACTGCGCCGGAGCCATTGAGGGGCCAGGCTGTTCTGTCGGCTGGCGAACAGGGAATCGCCGTTACGGCGCAAGCGTAGATTGTCTGCGTTGTCATGGACGGAGCGGGCGGCTTAACATCTGTGAATAGTATTTTGGGGTGGCAGCGGCCTGTACGCAAAAATGCCCCTTCAAAAAAGCCTGCTGGCAGACAAAAATGCCAGCGCTTTTTTTTGAGGCGTATGCGTCAGGAGATCTGCATGGCCAGGCGGGCTTCAAATTCGTTTTCGGGCTCAGGCGTGGCGTAGTAGAAACCCTGGGCCTTGAAGCAGCCAAGCCGCATGAGAATGGCAGCCTGTTCAGCCGTTTCCACACCTTCGCAAATGACGGCCATTTCCAGTTCCAGGGCGAGCCTGATGATGCTGCCAAGCACTATCTGCGCCCTCTGCCCAGGCAGGTCGCGCTGCACGAAGCTGCGGTCGATCTTGATAACGTCCGCATTGAGCATCTGCACCAGACCCAACGAGGAGTAGCCTGAGCCGAAATCGTCAATGGCCGTCTTGAAGCCGAACTGTTTGAGCTGGATCAGGCGCAGCCAGGCAGCTTCGGGGTTCTTCATAATCGCGCTTTCCGTGATCTCCACTTCCAGCAAGTCGTGCGGAATGGCGTAGCGCCCGGCGATTTCAACCAGTTGGCGCGGGAATTCGGGGCGGTCAAAGTGCAGGCGTGAAAAATTGCATGAAACGGTGCGCAGGGGCAGGTTACGCAAGCGCCAACTCTGCATGGTCATGCAGACCTGCTCGAAAATGTGCATGTCTATGTCCACCACAAGGCCGTTGCGCTCGAACAGCGGGATAAAGCTGCCAGGCATGAGCAGGCCGTGGACAGGGTGGTTCCAGCGCACCAAAGCCTCGCTGCCGATAATGGCTCCCGTGCGCATATCTACCTTGGCCTGGAACCAGGGCACCAGTTCCCCTTCTTTGAGTGCGGTTTCAAGCCTGCCGTTGAGTTCCTGGTGCAGCAGGGCTTCCTGACGCATGTGTTCGTCATACAGCAGCACGTTGAAGGTGCTGTTTCGTTTGGCTTCGCGCCGTGCGTAGTTGGCAAGATCCAGCATGAGCTGCACGTCGCGGCCTTCTGTGCGGTTGACGGTATACGCGCCATAGACCGTGTTGATCCTGTAGGGCATTTCCAGCTGCTGACGCCAGCGATCCAGTTCATCATCCATGCGGCGCAGGCGGGCCTTCAGGTTTTCCCATCCGTCATAGCACAGGAGCAGAACGTACATATCGGCAGAAATACGCGCGCACAGTTCATTTTCGGCCACATTGTCGCGCAGGATTTCCGCGTAGGCGCACAGCAGCTGGTCGCCGGTGGAAAAACCGTACTGGTTGTTGATCGTCTTGAACTGGCAGATATCCCCGAACAGCAGGACATGCCCGTTGGCGCCGGCGCTTTTGAGAAGCTGGGTACAGTCCTGCCTGAATTTATAGAGATTGGAAAGGCCGGTAAGCGTGTCGCGGTGGAGCAGCATCTGTATGCGCTTGTTGCTGCTTGATTTGATGGCCAGGTTGATGCCCAGGAGCAGGGTGATGATGAGGGAGACCGCCATGAGGGTACTGAACGCTCCGAGGGGATACTGGGCAATGAACTCTTTGAGGGTGGTCTCGCGGTTGGGTACGCTGTGCTTGAGCACAAGGTCGTCAATTTGCTCTATGGGCAAAAATTGCAGACTTTTATCCACCACGGCAAACAGGCGGCTGTCGGCTTGCCGCGAAATGCCGACTCTGAGATCGTTTTCGTAGGTATCTACAGGGCTTATGACCAGGCCTGCATAACGGGGATTCTTGATAAGATAGTTGGCGGTGTAAATGTTGGAATAGGCCACGTCCGCTTTATTGTTGATAAGGGCGTCGAGACACTCGGCCAGAGTGCCGTGAAAGCTGATTTTTTTGTCGGAATTGTTTTCGGCCACGTGGGCCGAGAGCAGGTAGCCACGTTGCAGTGTTATGTGCTGGGGGGGGGCCGCATCGTCACGTCGGCGGATTTGCGCGGCGGCTGTTCGAAGGTAGGGGCGTGTGGTGCGGATTTGCAGTTTTTTGTCCCAGATAAAGCCGCCCGTCAGGGCGCATATGGCATCGATTTCGCCTCCAGTGAGCATACTCAGGGCTCGATCCTGGGGCATGGGAATGAATTTAAATTTAAGGCCGGTCATTTGCTGTATTTTTTTAAAAACATCCGCAACGATACCATAAAATTCATGTGTTTCTGGGTGGCTATATGTAAGTGGCACCCAGGTTGGGTCGTAGGCCACCGTGATCTCGTGGGCCTCACGAAGGAATGCCTGCTCCTCGGATGTAAAAACTTGTAGCTTTGCTATATTGGTTGACAGGTATTTGCCGTAAAGATCTTGTCCGTAGGAAGGATTGCGCAAGATGATTTTGTCCAGACCCGCATTCATCATGGCGAGGATTTCGGGCTTGCGCTTGTTGACGGCAATGTAAAAAGGTTCTGGCGAAAATTGTGCGATAATGCGAAAGGGATTGTTTTTGCCAAGGTTGCTGATGCCCACGCCGTCCAGTTCCTTGTCACGCAGGGCTTGCAGCAGGCTTTGCATGTCAATGTAGGGCACCAGCGTCAAGTTCAGGTTGTGATCACGCATAAAGGCTTCAAGGGCAGGGACGTTCTTGGTGTTGGCCAGAACGCCCACGCGCATGCCGTCCAATGCGGCATAGTCTTCGAAGGTGTAGCGTGCGTCATCTTCTCTGACGGTGATGGTCATGAAGGAATTGGCAAGGGGCAGGTTGGGAAAGAGCATCTTTTCGGCCCGTTCGGGCGTAAAAAAGGTGAAGGGTAAAAGGTCTATCTGGTCGTTTTCAAGCATTTCCAGACTACGGGTCCAGTTGCCGCAGTCCACAACTTTGTAACGCATGCCAGTGGTTCGGGAAATTTCTTGCAGAAACTCAAAGATGAGCCCCTGGTACTGGCCGCTACGGGCACGAAACATGTAGTCGCCGAATTCAAAAAAACCCACGCGCACAGCCTCTTCCTGCGCGTGGGCGCGCGGGCAGAGGCTCGAGTAGAGCAGAATTGAAAGAACCAGCAAAAGGGTTCTGAACTGAAACATCTTCATGCGCGCTTTCCTCAGGTTTCGCAGATCATAGGGAAGCGTTTGTCCGATGCTACAGAAGCATACCACCCGCGCAGTGGGTTTTGAGCAAGCCGGGGGAACTACCCTGTATATAGCATAGTCTATGTTTTATGGAGGCGCCAGCGATCAGGGCAACAAATACGTAAATCACGTCACCCTGGCCCAACATTCGCTGCGTGGAGAAAAAGAGACGGAAACTTGGCTCGCAGTAATGGATTGGTGACAAATGATGGATTACTCTACCTTTATTGGATCGCTGAAGCAAGTATCAATTGGCTGGTGCGGGCAATTTGTTCAGGTATTGCGCCCCTTGGCAAGAAACGTATCCATAACGCTGTGATATAAAATAATAAATTATTTTTAGATGTGTTGTTAACTTGATAACTGATAATAATGGCTGCTCTCTTTTTTGGATGTCAAAAGCTCTTGAAAATAAAGAAAAATGTTTAACAATAATTTAATATGCCAATATGTGATTACCAATTTTACTGGCCCTGTGACGCAGTAACGTTTATGATAATAATTAATGTTTAATTTTTACTTCTGATAAACATAACTACAAATCGTTTAATAATCTTGTGTAACTTATAACTGCGTTATTGAATAACTATATGTGTGTAATAATATTAATAGTGTGTAATGTATATTTGTGTTGCATCATATGTGCAGTGGATATCTATTTATTTATAAACCTATTAAAGGTGGGGCATGAAAATGTTTTTTAAAGCAGAATGACTGAAATATAGGGGGTATGAATATGTGTAAAAAAGAATTGTGCGGCAATTGTTGTTCAAGAAATAAACCAGAAAAAAGGAAAGTGAACTATAGTACTCAATTTATGAGTACTATAGCACATGTTCATCGGCAGAAATTGGTGTAATTAATACTCATGAAAGTATATCCGTACCTTTCGAGCGCCATTGCCAGGGTGATTGAGGTTTTGCGGGCAGAGCGCGGCATGACAAAGTCATCTCTGGCTGACTTTGCCTGCCTTGAGAGACGCTATTTGCGAGACATTGAACGGGAGTTGAAAAAGCCGACAGTCAATGCAATCTATTCCATTTGCGAAGCTTTGCGTGTTCAGTCGGAGGATTTTTTCAGGCGCGTATCAGAAGAGATTGAAAATAAGAAAAACAGTGAACGCCGCGCCGCCTCCATCAGCAAGGCCATGGCGGTTAAGGCAGAGAGTAACGAAGAAAAGGTTTGAGCGCTGGCGCTGTGACGCCTTGAGACATTCATGCGGTCGCATGTGCTGACGCTCAACTGAAGACGCAATCACATTTTCTCTTGCCCGCAAAGTTTTGCATCAACCGTTGACCGAATGCTCTCGCCGGGCAGGTAGCCAGCGCGGCGAAGGCCTCAACCTGTGCGCCGCTCAAACCCCAAATAAAGGCAGCTGGTGTGCCTACATCTGTGCCCACGGCCTGCTCCACGCAGAAGCTGTCGCCATTGGCAGGGCATGCGTCATGACCTGCGGCGGTGCTCGCAATTTCGGGCAGTTACACTCAATGTCTGTGGGGCATCTGGCGTGTAGCGCGCGGAAAAACAGGGGTTGGCGCATTGACGCCATGCCCTTCCGCCACTGACAGAATTTTTTTGAACGTATTCTGAATGCGGGCGGCAGCCTTGACCGCCGCCCGCCGGGATGGTTCGGGGACTTATTTGCCCATGCAGGCACGAATGGCCGCGAGCAGCTTGTCAATGGCTTCAGGCCGCGCGCCTTCGCCCATAACGCCCACACGAAGCACCTTGCCAGCCAGGGCGCCCAGCCCGCCAGCCACTTCGATTTTATGCTTTTCGCGCAGGCAGCCCTTCAGCGCGTTGGGGTCCACGCCAGCGGGCGGCACAAAGAGGTTCACCTGCGGAGCCGCGCCTTCCTTCACATAGAGGCTGAAGCCCAGGGCAGCGAGGCCGTCCACCAGGCGCTGGTGCATGGCCTTGTGGCGCGCGAAAGCCGCGTCCAGCCCTTCGGTCAGCAGATTATCCAGGGCCTGGTGCAGGCCGTAGTACATGTTTATGGGCGCGGTATGGTGGTATACACGCGGGGAGCCTTCCCAGTACTTGCGGATAAGCGATACGTCCAGATACCAGTTGGGCACCTTGGTCTTGCGTTTGGCCATGGCGTCCATGGCGGCCTCGGAGAAAGACGCGGGCGCCAGGCCGGGGGGGACGGAAAGGCATTTTTGCGAACCGCTGTAAAAGGCATCGACGCCCCAGTTGTCCACCTGCACGTCCACGCCGCCAAGTCCGGCCACGCTGTCCACGAGGTACAGGGTGTCGCTGCCCTTGACGAGTTCGCCCAATTCGGCAACAGGGTTGTTGACGCCCGTGGATGTCTCGGCATGCACCACGGCCAGAATCTTGTAATGCTTTTTCGCCAGTTGGTTCTTGACGTCCTGCACCTTGACGGGCGTGCCCCAGGGGCTTTCCACCACGTCCACGTTTGCGCCAAGCCGCGAGGCCACTTCCACCATGCGGGAACTGAACACGCCGTTATTGATCACAAGCACGGCGTCGCCGGGCTCAATCAGGTTGACGAAGCACGTTTCCATACCGGCCGAGCCTGTGCCAGAAATGGGAAAGGTCACGTCGTTGCCGGTTTTGCACACGGCCCGCAACTGCCCCTGAATGGCGTCCATAACCTTGATGCAGTCGGGGTCAAGGTGGCCAAGGGTGGGCAGGCTCATGGCCTGAAGGACGTTGGCGGCAACGGGGCTGGGGCCGGGGGCCATCAGCAGAACATGGTCAAGCGTTCCCAAAACTGTACTCATGGCGATCTCCTGTAGTTGACGAAAGATGTCCGTTTTGGCGTACTCTGCGTCCATTTTCAGCGGTATTGGCCGCAGTACTGCTATTTTTATTAAAAAATTTATTATTCAAAAAAATTTTACGATACTGACGCGCATCTGTCCAGTATGCCGAGGGACTTTTTACATGCTCGTAAAAAAAATCCGTAGGGCCAAAGCCGCTTCGGAGATATTGAAGACCTTGCACCGGGGCCTGCCGTCTTTTCAAAAGTTCGGAATGCTGCTATGGCTTCCCGAATCATTATAACCTAAGGGCCAGGTATGAAAAAAGACACACAAGAACTACATCGTGCCTTAAAAAACAGGCACATCCAGCTGATTGCCCTTGGCGGAGCCATAGGCACAGGCCTTTTTCTCGGGTCTGCGGGCACGATTCAAATGGCTGGCCCTGCCGTTATTCTCAGCTATGCCATCGGCGGGTTTATCGCGTTTCTCATCATGCGCCAGCTTGGCGAAATGATGGCGCAGGAGCCTGTGGCCGGGTCTTTCAGCAATCTTGCCTACAAGTACTGGGGCGAATTTCCCGGTCTGCTCTCTGGCTGGAACTACTGGATACTCTACGTGCTGGTGGGCATGTCGGAACTCACTGCCGTGGCCGTGTATGTGCAATACTGGTTCCCTGGTATTGAGCCGTGGCAGACCACGGCCTTTTTCTTTCTTCTCATCAATGGCATTAACCTTGCCCAGGTGGGCGTTTTTGGCGAAATGGAATTCTGGTTCGCCTCCATCAAGGTTGCGGCCATTGTGGCCATGATTGGCCTTGGCACCTTTTTGCTGGTGTCCGGCAACGCCGGGCCTGATGCCAGCGTCAGCAATCTGTGGGAATACGGCGGCTTTTTTGCCAGAGGCTGGGGCGGCGTTTTCACTTCTCTGGCCGTGGTGAGCTTTTCTTTTGGCGGGCTTGAACTTGTGGGCATTGCCGCCGCAGAAACGGCCAATCCGCAAAAAACCATCCCCAAGGCCGTCAACCAGCTTATCTACCGCATTCTCATCTTCTACATCGGCGCGCTCACCGTGCTGCTGACCCTGCACCCCTGGAACCAGCTTGGCGCTTCAGTGGACAAGAGCCGCTGGGCTGAAGCCATGGTGGCCAGCCCCTTTGTGCAGATTTTTGATCTTATCGGCGTGCCCTCGGCGGCGCATGTGCTCAACTTTGTGGTGCTGACTGCGGCGCTGTCCGTGTACAACAGCTGCGTGTACTGCAACAGCCGCATGCTTTACGGGCTGGCGCTTCAGGGCAATGCGCCCAAGGCTCTGGCCAGAGTCAGCGCCAGGGGCGTGCCGGTTCCCGCCCTTATGATATCCTCGGGCGCAACGCTGTTGTGCGTGCTGCTGAACTACTTTATGCCCGCCCAGGCTCTTGGCATGCTTATGGCTCTGGTGGTGGCGGCCCTTGTCATCAACTGGGCCATGATCAGCCTTACGCACATAAAGTTCCGGGCGGCCAAGGTTAAAGCCGGTGAAAAGATCGTGTTCAAAGCCTTCTGGTATCCGCTGTCAAACTATCTCTGCCTGCTTTTCATGGCAGTGGTGCTTGTGGTGCTGACGCAGATCGGCATGGCTGGCTCTGTGCAGGCGGTGCCGGTATGGCTGGTTCTTGTGTGGCTTGGGTACAAGGCGAAGAAAAAATACAATTTGTGATGTTTTCGCTTTCGTGAGGCCAGTGGCGTCACGAAAGGTATGACCCCGGCCATGTTCTGGCCGCAGAAAGGGAACCGGTTTTGCCGGTTCCCTTTTGCGCTGTCACAAGCTACAGTGCCCAGGCCGGAGTCGGGGGCTGCAATGCGGCCTCAATGCGCTTGCCGCAATCGTCCGGCGATTTTTTTGTGCTTTGGAGCATGTTACTTGTAATGGCAGTTACGCCGAGCGCCTGGTATTGGGATCGGCAGACAATTGCAAATCGCGTTGTTTTACATCTGCTGCGGCAAAAATGTTTTGCCCCAGCCTGCTCACGAGGGATCAGGTATTTGCCATCATGCGGGATAAAAGATTTTTTCAGCTCAGCCAGGGCGAATGGGCGCTGGTTGGCGTGACCATGATCTGGGGCACGACGTTTCTTATCATACGCAACGCTCTGGATGTTACCGGCCCCCTGTTTTTTGTGGGTCTGCGTTTTGGATCGGCGGCTCTGGCGCTCCTGGTCATTTCCTTGCCCATTCTGCGTGGACTCACCGTGCACGAGCTTTTTGCCGGTTCCCTCATAGGGCTTTCGCTGCTGGGCGGCTATGCCTTGCAGTCGTATGGGCTTGTGACCATCTCTGCCAGCAAGTCGGCGTTTATAACGGCTTTTTATGTGCCTGCCGTGCCTGTTCTACAATGGCTGTTCATGCGGCATCGGCCAAGCAACATGGCGTGGCTTGGCGTGGGCTGCGCCCTGGTGGGGCTGATTTTGCTGGCCGGGCCAGACGGCGTTTCGCTTGGCTTCGGCGCTGGCGAGATGCTCACGCTTCTGGGGGCCGTGGCCTGCGCTCTTGAGATTTTGTTCATCAGCTACTTTGCGGGGTCGGTGAACGTGCGCAGGGTCACGGTTGTGCAGGTGACGGTTACCTCCATACTGAGTTTCAGCCTCATGCCCATTGTGGGCGAATCCGTTCCTGACTTTTCATGGTTGCTCGTGTGCAGCGCCTGCGGGCTTGGGGTTGCCACTGCCCTCATTCAACTGGTCATGAACTGGGCGCAAAAAACCATTTCGCCCACCCGCGCCACCCTCATTTATGCCGGGGAACCCGTGTGGGCGGCGATTTTCGGACGCATGGCCGGTGAGCGGTTGCCCTTCCTGAGCCTCGTGGGCGGGGCGCTTGTGGTGGCTGGCGTGCTCATCAGCAGTGCGCGGCCGGGCCGGGGAAAGAAGGAAAAAGCGGGTTCGGAGTTTTGACAGGCGTGCTCAGCTGAAAAACTGTATGTGGCCAAAGGGGCGGCACGCACAGGAGTTTCGCCCGGCAACATAGTCTGAAGCCTTACCCGCCCTGGCGGAACTGCTTGTAGTTCAGGTTGAAGCGCTTCATGCGCAGGCCCATGGTACGCCGCGTAAGCCCCAGGGCTTCGGCGGCCTTGCTCATATTGCCCTGGCATCTGCGCAGGGTTTCCACCAGCATGTCATATTCAATGGACGCCAGCCTGTTTTCCAGATTGGGGGGCTGCCCCTTGCCGGAGGACGTTTGCGGGTGCAATGCCAGGGGCAGGTCGTGAGCGTGAAGGATCTCGCCTTCAGCCAGGATCACGGCGCGGTGAATGACGTTCTCAAGTTCGCGTACGTTGCCGGGCCAGTTGTGACGCACCAGCAGATTCATGGCTGATGTGGAAATGCCCGTGATGTTTTTTTCCGCCTCCTTGGCATAATAGCTCATGAAGTGCTCCGCCAGGGCCACCACATCGTCTCCGCGCTGACGCAGCGGAGGAATAATTACGGGAAAGACATTCAGACGGTAGTACAAGTCTTCGCGGAACGTGCCCTGCGCCACCATTTCGGCAAGGTCGCGGTTGGTGGCGGCGATGATGCGGATGTCAACGGCAATGCTGCGGTTGCCGCCCACACGCTCGAACTGGCGCTCTTGCAGCAATCGCAGCAGCTTGGCCTGCACGGCCAGCGACAGTTCGCCCACTTCGTCCAGAAAAATGGTGCCCCCGTCAGCATCTTCAAAGCGTCCCTTGCGAAAGCTGGCCCCGGTGAAGGAGCCTTTTTCATGCCCGAAAAGCTCGCTTTCCACGATGCTTTCGGGCAGGGCGGCGCAGTTGCATTTGATAAAGGGGCCGCCGGGCCGCAGCCCGCCATAGTGCAGGGCGTTGGCCACCATTTCTTTGCCCACGCCGCTTTCGCCCAGCAGAAGTACCGTCACCTTGGTGGGTGAAGCCTTGTGGATGAGTTCATACACCTCCTGCATGGGGCGGGAAATGCCGATCATGTTGTCGGGGTGAAAACGTTCCTTCAACTGGCTGAGCAGCAGACGGGTGCGCTTTTCCCATTCCACACGGTCAATGTTTTCCACAAGATACAGCTCAACGGCATGAGCCAGCATCTGCGCCATGACGCTCAGGACGTTCACATGCTTGCGCAGCGCTGCATCGCTCCGGTACAAACGGCTGGCGCTGATGGCTCCCAAAACCTTGGGGCCCAGGTGGATGGGCACGCAGATGAAGGACATGTCCTTGTCGCTGGCCAGCATGATGGTTCCGGTGCGGTTGAGAAAATCCGGTTCGCTGCCGATGCGCCGCAGCACGATGGGCGTCGCGTTTTCCACAACCTTGCCGGTGATGCCCTCGCCAACGTTGTACACGCCCCTGTCCTGTTCCGAGGGGGTCATGCCCATGCAGCGGTAGGCAAAAACATGCCCTGATTCCCTGTGCAGCAGGTTTATGGCGGCGCGCTGCATGCCCATATGCCGCCGCATATAGGACAACAGGCTGTCCAGAGCCGCCACGATGTCGTTCTGCTCGGAAAGCAGTTTGCCGACCCCTAGAAGCAGGGAGATGATTTTGCCCCTGCATTCGTCGGCCTCGCACTGAAGCTCTGCGTCATGGAGTTCGACACACATGAAAAACCGAACCATCTTTCAGGGTACATGAACGGTGGCGCGGTTCTGGCCTCACATGGCCTTGTTCACACCCGCGCCGTCCGCAAGCCGGTTCCGTGGGGAACTTCTTTGGAAGCAAAGAGCCTCCTGGAAACGCGCAGTTCTTTCGTTTGACAAGGCGCGATCTTTTTTTGAAGCAGGAGTGAACTCTTCCGTCCTCGACTGTTTCAAAAAAAGTGAAGCAACGCCGCCAAACGGAATAAATCAGCGTTTCCCTTTATATCCGTGTATCCCTGCCCTGAAACTAGGCATAGTACTTCCCGGTAATTTCAATAATGGTGATTTCTACCACGGCCGTCATTTGCAGCATGTTTACGGGAAAGCTCGCGCCGCTGTGCTGCGGCGTATACTTGGCGACAATGGCGTCAAGCGCGCGGGTTTTCAGGTCAGGAGCGTCCACCGTTGCGGCCCTGCCCGTGATGATGACGCTCTGATAGGCCGTATTGGTGTCGCACGGGGTCTCTGCCTGGATGTAGCTGTGTTCGCCCGCAACCTCAAAACAGACCTTGGGGCAGGCGGCAAGGTTGGAGAGCTTGCGCCCCCTGGCAAGGCCATGAAAATATATGCTGTCGTCAAGATGGACAAAGTGGACGGGCGTTACATAGGGAAAGCCCTTTTCATCCACAGTGCCAAGATGCCCCACAGGGGCCTTGTCCAGAAGGGCCACTATCTGATCCGCCGTGAGCTGGTGTTCCTTCATGCGCGCCTGCATGCGCTCTCCTTTGAAGTGCTGAACGGTTGTCATTGCTTTGGCTTTGCCTGAAGGGGCGCGCCGGGCAGAGGGCCAGACCGCCTGGTCTTACCCGGCGCACTCATGGCAGGTAGCTTCCACGAGCACGCCGTGCAGCTGTTTTGCCTCCCGTGGGACGTCATAGCGCGCGGGCGTGCTTTCCATAGTTTCCAGAATTTGCAGATACCGGGGAGGCAGACTGCGCATGCGGGCCGCCTCCAGAATGAATGCCATGTGCTCGCTGCTGGGGGGCACAGGCTTGCCGAGCACGTCCTTTTTGTACAGCACTGCCGCGTGCTCTTCGCCAGCGCCATCGCGCACAAGCACAGGATAATGAAAATAGGCCCCGCCGCCGTCCAGCCGCGCACTGCACCACAGGTCAAGGCTGAGGCTGTCGCCGAAGCCCAGTTCGTACAAAACTCCCCAAACCTCGCGCTCAGGGGCCGGAACGACGGTTGCCATGCCGCCGTCCCAAACCCTGTTGCGCCCATGAAAAGCCAGCTTGTGATCTGCCAGGCAGGCGGTGCAGACCGCGCGGGGCGCGGCGCAACGCGTGCTGATCTGGGCGGGATGCATATTGGAGCCATAGGCGAAATAGTACTGCCTGTCCTTGCGCCCGTATCTTTCAAAGCTGGCGGTGATATCCATGACTGCATGTCCGTGTTGAGGGTGATTGTCTGAAGGCAGGCACACTGCGAACAACTACCAGACGTTCAGTATCCATTCCTTGTTCTTTTTGTATTCCATATCGGTAAACAGGGTGTTGGCCATATTTTCCGCAAGCCATGTGGCTCCGGCGTACCCCATGACGGGATAGCGGTAGAGACCGGCACGGTCATAGGTGGGAAAGCCCACGCGCAGCATGGGCACGTTGTTGTCTATGGCGGCCCAGCGCCCCTTGGAGTGGCCGAGTATGAGATCCAGCTCCACTTCGCCCCGCTTGAGGCGACCGTCCAGATCCCAGAGGTCGGCGTTGGTAACGATCTGCATGTCAAAGTCCACATTGTCCTTCATTTCCTTGAGACGTGGATCTTCGGCATAATGCGGGTTGTCGTCGCCAAGCAGGATCAGCACGGGCTTCATTTCCAGATCAAGGCAGAACTGGGCAAGGCCGATGACCAGATCGGGATTGCCGTAGATGGCCACCTTTTTGTCCGCCAGGAACATATGGGTGAGGTCAGCAAGGGCATCCATGGCTATGCCGCGTTCGTGTACAAGGGCCTGCGTGATGGGCTTGCCCGTGAGCTTCTGCACGTTTTTCAAAAAAACGTCCGTATTGCGGATGCCTATGGGCGTAGGGCCTATAATTGTGGGCAGGTCGAACTCTTTTTCAAGGTATTTTGCCGCCCTGCCTGTTTCGTACCGGGCCAGGGCAATGGTGCCCACGGCGTTGGCGGTTCCCTTGAGATCCGCAATGGTGGTGCTGCCGTGGGACTTGCCCGTGCCGTCGGGCAACAGGGGAGAGTCGAAACTTTCGGTTTCCAGAAGTACGGTGGCGTCCACATCCATCAGGCTGAGCAGGTGCTTGAGCTCCTTGACGTCACCGGGGTTCACCCATCCGGTAAGGAGGTTGAGCTTGCCGTTGGGTTCGCCCTTTTCGGCGAAGTGCGTCACAAAATCACGCAGCGCGATGTCGTAGCCGCTGATCATGCTGCCCACGAAGCTTGGCGTATGTATCGCGATGAGGTGCACTTCACGGTCTGCATATTTTTCCTTGAGCAGGCCGTTGTTAAGCTTGGTCACCACGCCATCGATGTCATCGCCGATGATTTCTGTGGAACAGGTGGAGATGATGGGCACCACCTTCACGTCAGGATAGCGCATGAGCAGCACGTCCACGGCTTCTTCCACCCGGTTGGTGGCCCCGAAGACCGCGCCGTCTTCATGCACGGAGGAGGACGCCACTTCGAAGTTGTCCTTGAAGTGCTGGGCAAACAGCAGGCGCACGAACATGACGCAGCCCTGACCGCCGTGGACAATGCCGATGCAGTCCTTGACGCCGATGCTGACATACTGCGCGCCGCAGGGCTGACAGGTGAAAATGGGGTTGATGACCCCTGACCGTTCTTTTTCCATTATTTCGCAAGACATGGCTCACCTCTTCTGCTTGGACTGGTACTCAGTACTTGGGATCTGTCAGTTCCTGGTTCAGCGAACCGTGAATAGTCAGAAAATCCAGCCGCTTTTTGGCATCAGTCATGAACAGGCGGATGTCGTCGCTGTTCATGTCCGCCAGTTCGGGGTTTTCTCCGATCAGGCCCCGGGCCATCATGACAGCATCAACCCAGTAGCAGCGGTTTTCGGGGGTTTGAACGTCGGGCTGCTCGCCGCAGAGTATCTGCGTGGTCTGGGTCATGATGCCCGTGTTCTGCCGCTCCCTGTCCCAGGCCCGTGAGTGGAACTGCCACAGGCATTTGCGCATGATGTAGTCGATGACTTTTTCCACATAGTGATCGTTTGTTTGGGCTCCCATGTCTCTGCTCCTGCTCTACACGGCCTGTGAAAGAGGTTCGGGGTAGGGCGGGTATTCCTTGCTGCGCAACGGGGTCACGCAGTCGTACTTGCCCGTATACTGGCGTTCGCCATTCTCGTCCTTGATATCCGGGCCGGATATCAGCCTCTGGGTCATGAACCCGCGATCCAGCGGGAAGTCGTCCTTGCTGATATCAATGCCGGACAACTGGTGGATGGGCGAATACACGGCATTGTAAATGTCACGGGCAAAACGCACCCAGCCTTCAAATCCTTTCCACGGGCCGTTGTGGTAGGCGTGGGCGTTCAGATAGGGCACGCGGATTTTTTTGGCGACCTCGCCGGGGCGCACGCCGGTGAAGATGATGTCCGGCTTCCACTGTTCCATTGCCTCCAGGCCTTCAAGCTCGTTGGGATCGTCGATGGCGAGGGTTCCCGGCTTGACGCGGGCTATGCCCTTTTCAAAGTCGCCCTGGTGGCCGAACTTGGAGTAGATGGAAACCACGTTCAGGCCCATTTCCTTTTCTATGATGTGGGCCCAGTGCCACAGCTTGGAGCCGCCGGGCCACAGGCAGACCTTGATGCCCTTGAGCCGCTTGGCGTACCAGTCCAGTTCGGGCTTCCAGCGGGCGGTCTCCTCGTCAATGATGGCCTGGGCTTCTTTTTCCAGCCCGAAGAAAAGTCCGATTTTGAGCAGGGATTCGCTGACCATTTCATGGCCGAAGCCGTCGATATCCAACCGGGGGATGCCGTAGCGGGTGCGCAGTTCGTTGCAGATGTACTCGGCCGAGCGGGCGCACTCCAGCACGTTGAGCTGGGCTTTGTGCATGCCGCGCAGGTCGTCGTAGCGGCCGTTGCCCGTGAAGACCGAAAGCACCTGAATGCCCATGCGGCGGAAGTAGTCGCACATGACTTCCACATCGCCCTGGATGTTGTAGTCGCCCACATAGTTGATCACGTAGCGGCTGGTGATTTCCGGCTCACAGGTGCCGACTTTCTGGTTGATCCAGGCGATGTTGATCTTGTGGTGCCCGCCGGACTGGCTGGGGCCGGCGAAGCCGGGCGAGTTGCACACAAAAATGTCCACATCGGGCATTTCTTCCATAATTTCCTGGGCCAGGGCGTTGATGTCGTCGCCGATAAGGGCCGAGGCGCAGGTCTGGTAGATGGTCATGCGCTTGATATGCGGGAAGGCCTTGAAAGCCTCTACAATGCTGTTGCGCAACTGGTCTTCTGCGCCGAAGACCACGTGCTTTTCCTTCATGTCCGAAGCAAAGGTGTACTTGAGCTGGAAGTTGCCATCGTCGCTGATGTACCGTTTGGTCTGCCATGTATCGTAGGTGCATCCCACGGGGCCGTGGCAGAGATGGATAACGTCCTTCATGGGCGTGCCGATAACGTGCTTGGCCCCGCAGAAGGCGCACCCGCGTTCGGAAATGGTGCCGGGTATGGTGTTCAGATAGCCCAGCGGCAGGCAGGAGGACAAATCTTCGTTCTCGCCCTTGACCACGGCGTGCATCTTGCGATCGGGTATGCATTCACTGCACTTGAAAAGATGGTATGGCATGGGATGTTCCTTGCTGTGAGCTTACAGGATGGCGGCCTGGCCCGTTTCGCCCGTGCGAACCCGCAGAGCGTCTTCCACAGGGCAGACGATGACCTTGCCGTCGCCGATGTCCCCGGTCTGGTTTACCTTGATGATGGTGTTCAGCACCTTGTTGAGCATTTCGGCGGGAACCACGATGGAAAGCAGCCGTTTGGGCACATAGGGCATGCCCTTGAAGCTGCCCAGCCCCCGCACTATGGGGCTGATTTCCACCGCGACCTCGTTGGCGATCCCCTTTTGCTTGCCGCGCCCGAAAACGGCCACGACGCTCATGCTCGGGAAGCCCAGGCGGTCCAGTGCCCGTTTTGTGGCTGTGACCTTGTTGGGCCGTATGATGGCGATTATTTCCTTCATGTGGCCTCCTAGACGCCTTCCTGGCCGGTGCGGATGGTGAAGACGGTATCCACAGGGGAGACGAAAACCTTGCCGTCGCCAAAATTGCCTGTCTTGGCCTGTTTCTGCACCACCTCCAGCACCTGGGGAACGTGTTCGTCCTCTACCACGAGCATAAGCAGGTTCTTGGGCAACTCGTCATAGTGTACATTGCCGCTGTCTATGCCTTTCTGCTTGCCGCGGCCGAATGCCTGGATCCTGGTCAGGGCCACAAAGCCCGAAGCGGCGAGGGCATCCACCACAAGTTCCGTGCTCTCTGGTCGTATGACAGCTCGTACCATTTTCATGTGGCGCTCCTTTATAGAATTTTGCACTTGAAACAGTCGCTTTACGGCGAGCAACGCGCGCCTGCGCCTCTTTCGTGGCGAGGATTTGTGCGCAAATCCTCGCAGAACAATTGACTCACTTCATTCGTAAATTGCTCTGGCGTTAGTCGCTGATGCCGTACTTCACGACCATGGCTTCAAGCTGGTCCATGGTCAGGGGCTGCGGGATGACAAAGTTCTTGTTGTTGATGATTTTTTCACCCAGCATGCTGTATTCCTGGGCCTGATTGACGGAATCGTCGAATTCCGTGACGGTTTTTTTGTTGAATTCCGCCTTCTGCACAATGTTGTCGCGCGGGACGAAGTGGATCATCTGCGTGCCGATGGATGCGGTGAACTCTTCAAGAAATTCTTTTTCCTTGTCCACGTTTCTGCTGTTGCAGATGATGCCGCCGAGGCGCACGCCGCTCTGCTTGGCATACTTGAGAAGCCCCTTGCAGATGTTGTTTGCGGCGTAAATGGCCATCATTTCACCAGAAGCCACGATGTAGACTTCCTGGGCCTTGCCGTCGCGTATGGGCATGGCGAAGCCGCCGCACACCACGTCGCCCAGAACGTCAAAGAACACAAAATCCAGATCGTCCGTGTACGCGCCCTGATTTTCCATAAGGTCAATGGCCGTGATGACGCCGCGTCCCGCACAGCCAACGCCGGGTTCGGGGCCGCCGGATTCCACGCAGAGGATGTCCTTGAAGCCCTTCTTCACGACCTTGTCCAGAGTGACCTTTTCAGCGCCCAGGGCACGCAGGGTGTCCATAAGCGTTTCCTGCGGCTTGCCGCCGAGAATGAGGCGGGTGGAGTCGGCCTTGGGGTCGCAGCCGTGGATGAAGATCTTCTTGTTGTGAAAATGGGCCATGGCGGCCGCAGTGTTCTGAGTGGTGGTGGACTTGCCGATGCCGCCCTTGCCGTAGATAGCGATTTTGCGAGGCATAAGCGTACTCCCGCCGGGTTCCGGCTGTTTGAGGCAGGGGCCAGGCTTGGCCCTGTCGTTGTTTGCAGCCGTAATTGCATCGGGTGTGCCAGTTGCGTTTGTTGTGTATAACATGCTTGATTAAATGTGTTTTTCATAAAAATGTTCGTATTGGTGTGTACTGATGGGTACACATCACGTAAATTCGTACATTGTGGTACATTTTTCATAAAAAATAATATATTATGGTATGTTATGGGTTCACTCTTTTTTATGAAAACGGTATCTCCACGCCAGGGTGATTCTATAACATGCTAAAATATAAATATATTTTTTAACGGAGGTTCAGCATGGGCCAAACGTGGACAGGGCTGTTTGTGCGCCTGGGTACACATTTTCTGTGTGCGGCCCACAGGCGGGGCAGGCGGGGGCAGGCGGGAGGTGAAAAAAACTGTTTTATGGCACGAGAGTCAGGCCAGGGGCGGTTTTTGGCAAAGCTTGTCTGAAAGCGCACGGTTTTTGCAAATCAGTCTGCCAGACATTGTCGTATGGCCGGGGCACTAGCGCCAAGGTGCAGAAGTGCCCGGCCGCAGGCATACATAGACAGGCAAAAAGCGGGAGGCTTTATGACCACGTTGCTCGATGGAGGCAGAATTGCAGTCTTTATGGATGGGGCCGGAGAGCTTGCGGCTCCTCCCACTGCCAGTGTTGTGTCAGTGTACGCCAGGGGTGAAGACGGATGGCAGCCGGAGAGCGAAATAGGTTTCGCCCTGACTGGTCAGGAGAGCATCGGCGGCCTGCGCGAAAAGCTGGATCATCTGGTGCAGACTCTGGGCGCTTGCCGCATACTGGTGGGCACGGACGACAATGGAGCCCTGTACGGCATGCTGGATGCCCTTGGCTTCAACATCTGCGTCATGGACAGGTTTGACGCTCTTGCCCTGGAGGCCGTGCGCGGCAGCGTGCTACATGCCCTGCGCAACCCCGTCGCACCGTCGTCGCGTCCTGCTGCCAGCACGCCGCGCGAGATAGCGCCAGGACGGTTTTTTCTCGATATGGTGGAGGCCAAGGAGGTTGACCCCCTGTTCACCTCGCGGGAAGCCATTCTGGTCTTCTTTGAGAAAAAACCCTTTATCCAGTTGCAGGTTCGCTGTGATCATCCGCCGCGCTGGCTGGACAGCTTTGCACTGCTGACCGGGCTTGAAACCAGCAGGGAGACACTGGAGTCCGGCCTTACCCTGCTTACCATAAACCATCCGACAGGGCGCGATCACGCCACGCTCACAGGGCAGAAATGGTTTGACGCGGGGGGCTGTTCTTGTGGATAACGGGGCTGTAACGTACTGCCTGTGAGGGAAATATGAAACGTTGTGTTGCCGTACAGCATGTGGCTTTTGAGCATTTGGGCGTTTTTGAGCAGCCTTTGAAAGAGGCCGGCTATGACGTGACCTACGTGCAGGCCGGGGTGAGCCCCATGACCAGCGATTTGTGGAAGGATGCGGATCTGGCCGTGGTTCTGGGCGGCCCCATTGGCGTTGGCGAAGAAGACATCTATCCCTTCCTGCTTGACGAGCGGGCCATGGTGGCGGAGCGGCTGGCCTCGGGCAAGCCCTTGCTGGGCATTTGCCTTGGCGCGCAGATCATGGCCGCCGCCCTTGGCGCAAAGGTCTATGCCGGGCCGAAAAAAGAAATAGGCTGGGGCACGGTGGACGTGACCGCAGCGGGGCTGCGCGGCCCTCTGGCGGAGCTTGCCAGTGCCCCTGTGCTCCACTGGCACGGTGATACGTTCGATGTCCCGGCAGGATACGAACTGCTGGCCGCAACACCTTTGACGCCGCATCAGGCATTTTCCTGCGGTCGCGGCCAGCTTGCCCTGCAATTTCATGCAGAAATGGATGCAAGGCTTATGGATACCTGGCTTATCGGCCATTGCTGCGAACTGGCCCAGACCGGCAACGACCCCCGCACCATACGGGCGGACGCGCTGCGGCTGGGACAGGCCGCCCGCACGGCGGGGCTGAACTTCATACGGCGCTGGCTGGCTGAAGAAGTTGCCTGAGGGCGCGACCCCTGGAGATAGGTTTTTTGCGTTGTCGTGGCGCTGGCGGCAGCGGAAGCAGGCGTTTGTCACAGGGAATACGTGTCCTGTTTGTGCGTGTTCCCGGCCTCGTTCACAGCGCTCGCAGCTTGGTAAATGAAGTTGTCGCCTTGCGCATGGGCACGAAATAAAACCAGCACCATTCCCGAAGGAGTGGTGCTGGTTTTTCCGGTCTGGTCTGCATCATGGGAGCAGTAGCAGGCAGCCGGATTTCAGCGGATGGATTTGCCAAAATACTTGCGCTGTTAAGAGCCGAAGCGAACTCGCCGTAAACTTTGAGGATGCATATTCTCAAAGGTAAAATGCTCTAATGATCAGCCGCCTTCCTGATGCGCGTTGAGAGCAGCGCGGCTATGACGAGGCAGCCCACAAAGAGGTTGAAGACGATGGTATAGTTGTTGTCAGTTATGGAAAGTATGTAGCCCACCAGCAGGGGCGACAGGAAGCCCGCGATCTGCCCGGCCGTATTGACTACGCCAGCTGCGGAACCAACCATTTCCTTGGGCATGACGGCCACAGGCAGGGTGAAGATGGCTGAAAGGCCTATGGTGATGAAAAAGAAGCCCACCATTTGCGCGGCAATGGCAAGATTGCCCGAAGGCGCGATGGCCGTGAGGTAAACGAAAACAGCCCCGATGACGGCCCCGATCACAACGGGCATTTGCCTGGCATTACGGAAGAACTTGTCCGAAATGTGGCCGCTGAGGTAAAAGCCGATGGTTCCCATAAAGAAGGGCAGCGAAGCCCCCACACCCATTTGCGAAAGGCTGAATCCGCGCGATTTGAGCAGATATGTGGGCAGCCAGCTTGCAATGCCCCAGAAGGCGATGTTGTAGAAGAACAGTGTGAAGAAGCACCACCACACGATGGGCATCCTGACCACATCGCCGATGCCGCGCTTGTGCGTGACGGCGGGTGTGGCGGCTTCGTCCTCGGCGTAATCAGCCAGTTCTTCCTTGCTCATGTGCTTGCTTTGCTGCGGCGTGTTGGACACAAAAACCCACACCAGCAAGGCAATGATAATGCCGGGAACAAGCAGGCTCAAAAACACGCTGCGCCAGCCCCAGGCCGCAACCACGCCAGCCACGAACAGCGGGGCCAGGGCGGGTCCAAGCGAGTTGGTGGTGAGCATGAAGCCATTGGCCCGACCGACTTCTTTTTTGGGAAACCACGCCGCGATGGTTTTAAACGCCGCAGGCGGAAAAACGCCTTCGCCAAGGCCAAAGGCCACGCGGATGAGAATCAGCGGGTTCAGGCTTTTGGCAACGGCCGTCAGCGCCGTGAAGACGGACCACCAGGCAATGCCAAAGGCCATGACCGGGCGCGAGCCGAAGCGGTCGGCCAGAATGCCGCCGGGAATTTGCAGGATGGCGTAACTGAAGAAAAAGGCGCTCATGACGCCGCCCATTTCAAGGGTGGTCAGGCCGAATTCATCCGCGATGAAGGGGATGGCCGTGGCCATGACCATACGGTCCATGTAGCAGAGCAAATAGGTCATGAACATGATGACCAGTACGGTATACCGGTATTTCCATCTCTTGGGCATGGAGCACTCCTCATAGGTATCTGTTGACGTTGCCTTCACATCCTCTATCCAGTCCCCGCGCCTTCCGGCTCTTCCGCCCCCGGAAAAGCCGGAAAGCTATTTGCGGGCAGGGCGGCGAAGCGTTCTCCGCCGCCTCCCCCCGTCAGCGCGCCCGGTAAACCCTGCCGGACGCCGCGCCGGTATATATATTGTCCGTCATGGCTATGCGGCCGTTGACGATGACGTGCCGTATGCCCTGGTTGGGGGCGTAGCTGTCCTTGATGAAGTCGGCCGTGTCCGTGACCGTCGCCGCGTCAAAGAGCACGATGTCCGCGTCATAGCCTTCCAGCAGCAGGCCTTTGCGGGCCAGACGCATGCGCCGGGCGGGCAGGGAGGTCATCTTGCGCACGGCTTCGTCCAGGCGCAGCACGCCCTTTTCGCGCACGTAATGTCCCAGCACTCTGGGCATGGTGCCCATGATGCGCGGGTGCGTCTTTTTGCCGCCGGGCACGTAGATGCCGTCAGAGCCGAACATGCCGTTGATATTGCGCATGACCGTGGCGATATCCTCATCAGATATGCTGAAGTACACGGCCACCACATCCAGATTATTGTCCGCCAGCAACTGGAAGGCGGCGTCCATAGGTTCAAGGCCACGCGCGGCGGCGTATTCCGACACGCGGATGCCCACGGCCTCGGGGGTCGCGTCGGCCTTGATGACAAGAGTTCTGTCCATGCCCACGTTGCGGGCGTAGTTGTCCCAGATTTCCGTGGGATTCATGATGGTGTGGCGCACCTGATCGCGAAATTCAGGCGTGCGCAGATTGTTGACAAGCTCGGACTGGTCGCTCAGCAGATAGCTTGGCGGCAGAATGGTGTTGAGGCCGGTGCAGTTGGCGTTGTAGGGGTACTGGTCAAAGCCCACGGCCACGCCTTGCGCATTGGCTTCTTCAATAAGACCAAGGGTGGTATTGACCTTGCCCCAGTTGGAAAGACCCAGCGCCTTGTGGTGCGAAATGTTGACAAAACAGCCCGAAAGCCGCGCCAGGTCAATGGCTTCTTTCACCGATTCCACAACCCCGTCCGCTTCGTCGCGGATGTGGATGGTCATGATGCGGTCGTAGTCGCGCAAAACGCGGCACAGTGTCACAAGCTCGTCCTGCGAGGCGATGTTTCCCGGAGGGTAGAGCATGCCCACAGACATGCCCACGGCCCCGCTTTGCAATGCCTCGCACAGCATGCCGCACATGGAGTCCAGCTCTTTTGCCGTGGCGGGGCGGTTTTCCATGCCCGTAACGGCAATGCGCAAGGCCCCGTGTCCTACCTGATAGGCCAGGTTGATGGCGTGGGGCCGGGCTTCCATGGCGCGCAGAAAATCATCAAAGGTCAAAAAATCTTTGAGATTTTTTGGCGGGGTGAGCAGCGCCATGGCGGCGGCCAGTTCAGTTGCATAGTTGGGCGAAACCGGGGCCAGGCTCAGACCGCAGTTGCCGGAAACGTCGGTAGTTACACCCTGCGACAGTTTGGCGTGGGTTTCTTCATCGGTAAGGGCATAGCCTTCGTCATGTCCGTGAGGATCAATGAAGCCCGGCGTGCAGAACAGCCCGGCGGCGTCAATGGTTTGTGCCGCCTCGCCCTCCACACGGCCCATGGCCACGATGCGCCCGTCCTGTACGGCCACATCGCCCGGTTGCCAGGGGTTGCCCGTTCCATCAAGAATGCGGGCGTTTTTTATCAGGATATCCAGCATACGCACCTCCACGTTAGAGCAATTAACACTTGAAATACTCGCTTACGGCAGGCAAAAGCCTGCCTGCTCGCATTTCGTGACAAGGATTTTCAAGGAAATCCTTGCAGAGCAGTTGACTCATTTCATTGGTACTCTGCTCCAGTGTCAGAAAAGCATGGTGAGATTCAGTACGGCGTCGCCTCGGCAGCGCATTTTTCTCCCATGGCCAGATATGTTTGCCGTTCCTGAGCGGGCACAAGGCTGCCGCCCGTGCACCAGACAAGATGTGTGCCTTGCGCCGCATGGGGATGCGGGCCAAAGCCGCCGTGCGCCACGTGGCGCACACCGGGAAAACCGGCCAGGGCCGAAGGCTCGAGAAAGATTCCCTCGGTCTGGAACAGATGGTGCAAAAGCAGATACAGGGTTTCGTCACGCATGGTGTACAGCCCGCTCACAAGGGAGCGCATGGCGCGGCACACCAGGGCAGAAGGGCGCGAAACCGCAAGGCCGTCGGCAGCGGTTTTTCCCGGCAGGCCCAGGTCCTGACCGGAAATGGCGTCGTCGCGCCCGGTAATGAGGCCCAGAATCACGGCAGGGGCTTGGGTCGGCTCCGCAAAATAGCAGGAAACCGCATCCCCGAAGGCCAGTTTGAGGCCAAAGGTCACGCCGCCGGGGCCACCGCCCACGCCGCAGGGCAGATAGACGCACAGGGGATGCTCCGCATCGGGGCGGATGCCTGCGTCCTTGAGCTGCTGCTTGAGGCGAAGCCCGGCCACCGCATAACCAAGAAAGAGATCGCGCGAGCTTTCATCATCCACAAAGTGGCAGAAGGGATCGGTGGCCGCCAGGGCGCGCCCGGCCGCCACAGCCTTGCTGTAGTCTTCGGGATATTCCACCACGGTGACGCCGCGTTGGCGCAAAAGGTCCTTTTTCCACTGGCGGGCGTCGCCCGACATGTGCACGGTGGTTTTAAAGCCCAGAGCCGCGCCCATAAGGCCCACCGAAAGGCCAAGGTTGCCCGTGGAACCCACAGCCAGCGAATATTTGCCAAAGGCCTCCCTGGCCTCGGGGGTGGCAAGCTTGCTGTAACAGTCGCCGGGCTTGAGGATGCCGTTTTTGAGGGCAAGGCGTTCCGCCAGGGCCATCACTTCGTAAAACCCGCCGCGTGCCTTGATGGATCCGGATACCGGCAACTGGCTGTCCAGCTTGAGAAAAAGCCTGCCCTGCAAGGGGAGGCTCCACAGGTCTTCCAGCCGCGCCCGCATGGCGGGCACTTCACGCACGGGAGATTCAATGATGCCGCCACGTTCGGCAGTTTCAGGAAAAACCTGGGCAATGTAGGGCGCAAAGCGCTCAAGCCTGGTCATGGCGTCCAGCGCGTCTTCAAGCCCGAAGGGATTATTGGTCGCGGCTTCGACAAAGGGACGCAGCCCGGGGTTTGTCCAGCACACCGGTTCGCCTGCAGCCATCAGGCGCAGCAGGGGGTGTTCTTGTATCAAATTTTCTAATGTGTTATATGAGCTCATGGGGGGATGCTCCAAAAAGGTTTTGCATGTGATACATGCTGGTATGATTCTACCTGTTTATGCACCTTGGTGTATTTCTGTGATGACGACAAACGAAAATCTTTCACGTACGCATTAGGAAAACTAATCCATGGACATGTCCGTACTGCTGGACGTCATGCCAGCCGTGCCCTTTTTTCTGTCGGCGGCGCGGCATCTGAGCTTTACCAGGGCCGCGGCGGATCTGTGCGTCACCCAGGGCGCTGTGAGCCACCGCATCCGCCAGCTTGAAGAAGCGCTTGGCTTTCCGCTCTTCCACCGTTTCCCGCGCAGGCTCGCGCTGACCGGCGAGGGCGAGCGCCTGTACGATATTTTGCAGAGGCCTGTGTGGGATCTTGAGAATGAAATCCGGCGGATACGCCATCTGGGCCTTACGGGCACGCTTATGGTGCACTGCCCTCCGTCTCTGGCCGGAACATGGCTTGTGCCGAGGCTTTACGACTTCAGGGCGCAGCACCCTGGTGTGGAAGTGCATTTACGCTGCCGTAATGATCTGGTGGACTTTGAGACGGATTCGGTGGATATCGCCATTTTTTATGGCGAGGTGCCTGATTCGCGTCTGCATGTCATTCCCTTGATGCAGGAATTTGTGCTGCCCGTGTGCTCGCCGGAATATGCCAGGGCCATGCAGTTGCCCGATAAAGGCAAGGACGGCCTCAAGGAGTGCCTGCTGCTGCACGACAACACCCCCTGGCCCAACAGCCAGTATTATGACGAATGGCAGCGCTGGGCCGAGAAGTGCGGCGTTACGGGGCTGAACGTTCAGAGCGGCTACAGCTTTGACAGGTCGGAACTGGCGGCCATGGCTGCGGAAAACGGCCTGGGCGTCGCCCTTGGGCGCAAGCAGCTTGTCAGCGCGGCACTGGCGGCGGGCAGGCTGATAGCCCCGTTCGGGGAAGAACTGCTGGCCACGCAAAGCTATCAATTGGCCTTGCGCCATGAAGACGTACACCGTCCGCGCATTGTCGGTTTTGTAAACTGGCTGCAAAGCATGACCGGCGCGTAGTGCCACGTTCATTCGCTGGCGCCATTTTCGCTGCCGCATGGTCGGGCCGTGGTTGCCTGAAACTTGAGCTGTACACAGATTCATGTACACAGTTCCATGCGCACAGATTCCCGCGCACAGATTCCCGCGCACAGATTCCCGCGCACAAGAACCAGACGGGCCACTGCTTTCGCAGTGGCCCGTCTGGTTCTTGTGGAGCCCTTGCGAACTGTCAGAACAGGGCATACGGCACGCCATCAATATGGCGCAGGGTGATGGCAATGCCGTAAACTTTCGAGAGGGAGCTTGCGGAAAGCGCCGAAGAAGGCCCGGAAAAAATTGTGCGGCCCTTGTCCAGCAGCAGAACCTTTTCCGCATAGCGCATGGCGTAATTCAGGTGATGCAGTACGATGAGCGTACACATGCGACGCTTTTGGGTTACGCTCATGATGCAGTCGAGAATCTCCACCTGGTTGCGTATGTCAAGATGGTTTACAGGCTCGTCCAGAATGAGAACAGGAGCTTCCTGCACCAGGGCCCGCGCTATGAGCACCTTTTGCAGTTCACCGCCGCTCAGGCGGGTTACGCAGGTGTGGCGCATGCCATCCAGGTTGAGTTCCGCCAGTACGCTGCGGGTCTTTTCCTGGTCATCTTTTGAAGGCAGCCAGTTCATGTGGGGTTTGCGTCCCAGCAACACGGCGTCAAAAACACTGCACGGCACAGGATGGGTGGCCTGCGGCATGTACGCTATGTGCCGGGCGCGCAGGGTTCGGCTCATGTTTGTCAGGGAAGCCCCGTTAAAGGTGAGGGCCTGGCATCGCGAGGGCACAAGCCCGGTGATGGACTTGACCAGCGTACTCTTGCCCGCGCCGTTGGGCCCGATGACTGCCAGCATTTCTCCCTTGTTCAGTTGCAGGGACACCTGATCGAGAATAGTGCGCCCATTGCGGGCCGTTACCGTGATGCCATGCGCGTCAAGCATTGCTCGCAGCCCCCCTGAAGAGAAGAAAGAGAAAGACGGGTACGCCGGTAAAAGCGCAGATGATGCCTATGGGCAGCAGGGTAGGATAGAGCAGGCTTTGGGCCACAAGATCCGCTCCCAGCAGAAAAAGTGCGCCAAAAAGCGCCGCCGCCCCCAGCAGAAAAAAATGTCCGGCATGGGGAAAAACCAGGCGTATCATATGCGGGGCCACCAGGCCCACAAAGCCGATGACGCCATAAAAGGCTGTGGCAAAGGCCGCCATGACCGAGGCCATGAGCAGGGAGGCAAAGCGCAGTTGCAACACGGAAACGCCAAGGGCCTGGGCCTGTGTGTCGCCCCAGCGCAGCGTGTCGTAATCAAGGCTGCGGCGCAGGGCGTACAAAAGGCCTGCCAGCATTGCGCAGCCCACCATGATGGCTTCGCGCCAGCTGCCCTTGCTGAGATCGCCGAATGTCCAGTACACGGTGGCGGCTACCTGACTGTCCGAAGCGAAATACTGCAAGGCCATGGTGGCTGCGCCGAAAAAGGTGGAGAGCGCCACCCCGGTGAGAATAAGCCCCTGTGGTGTCATGCCCCGCACCAGGGAAAAGGCCAGGATGAGCAGGGCCGCGAAGAACGAGCCCGCAAAAGCGCCCAGGGCCACAAGACTCACCCCCCCGAAACCCGCTGTGGAGGCCAGGGTTATCATGGCAAAGCTGGCACCGAAGGCAGCGCCCTGGGAAAGGCCAAGGGTGAAGGGCGAGGCCAGGGGATTGTTGAGCACATTTTGCAGGATGGCCCCACTCACGGCCAGAGCCGCGCCCACGGCCAGGGCCGCCATGATTTTGGGCAGCCTCAGATGCAGGACAAAATAGCGCAGCGTTTCATCGCCGCTACTGGAAAAGAGCGCGGCCAGAATGTCCGTCCAGCTGCGTGATACCGCCCCAAGCTTCATGCCCACAAGGCCCAGCACGGCAATGCCCGCCACCAGGGCCAACAGAAAAAGGGAGCGCGCGACGTATATGTATCTACAGGAGGCGGGCGGGGACGCCTGGTCAAGGGGCTGCATGGGCAAGTCCTTTGTCGGTAAGGTGCAGGCGGCCCACAGGCCCGGTGATGCGCACCATCTCCTCGTACAGGGGCACACCGTTGAAAAGGACAAATACTTCATCGGCCAGAGCCTTGAGATCCAGCCCGGCATAGGCTTCAGGATAGGCTGCCTTTGCCATGAAAAAAGCATTGATATACATAATTTCCGGTGTATTGAAGATGGTCGTGTGCGGCAGCAGCAGCCATGTGTTGCCCGAGGTCATGGCCTTGAGCCGCTGATAGTAGTGCGGTTCGGCCTTGATGTTCTCCTGGATGAGGGGCAGGCCGTTGGCATCAATAAAGATGAGGGGCGGGTTGGCCGTGAGCAGGAATTCCTTGTTGATGAAACAATTGCCCTTGCGCCCAGCCGTATCCGCAATATTGGCGATGCCCGCCAGCTTCAGGGGCAGAAAGTCCCCGGCGGTGCTCTTGATGTCCTGATTGCCCTTGTAGGAAAGCCCGCCCACGTAGGCCAGGGCCTGTTGCTGCGGCACAGGGTGGTTGCGCAGGCGGCCCGTCAGGTTACGTACGCCCGCCGTGAGTTGCGCCGCCTGTTCCTCCCGGCCCAAAACCCTGCCCACAAGGGCGAGGGATTCAAGGTACACATCCTCATTGTACAGGGGCTGGCCCTGGCTCAGAGCCAGGACTGGCACGCGCAGTTTACGCTGCATGAGCTCCGGCTCGCTGGGGTCGCTCGTGATGATGAAGATCACGTCGGGCTTGAGGCCTATGATGCGCTCAAAATCATATCTTCGCGCCGCACCGGCCTTGCCCACCACGGGCAGATCCCGGAAGCGATCCCTGTTGGCAATGATGTAGGGCTTGGCCAGGGGGGCCTTGTCGATATCTTCCACAGCGAGCACCATGTCCTGTGCCCCCAGCGACGTGATGAAGCCCATACTGCATCCCAGGGCCAGTATCCGGCTGATGTGCTCCGGTTCCGGCACGTCCACCCGACGCCCGAGGGCATCGGTAACGGTGGACGCGCCGGCGGGAGCTGCCGGAAGGCACAGGAGAAGCAGCAGAGCAAGAATGCTCAGCTTTTTTTCCATATGAGTATCTCGAGATTGTAATCGGTGCTTTCAGCATACTGACCTGAAGGCTGGCGAAAAGCCTCCAGATAGGTTTCCAGAAAAGCCGCGTCTGGCGTGACGCCATGATCCTGCAAGCTGGCGATGCAGGCCGCCTGCATATCCGCGCGGGATGTAAGGGCCGTGCGCGTGCCCCTGACGGGCACGGTCGTGTATGACAAACCCTGGGCGTCCAGCCATGCGCGCATATTGGTCACGTCATTGTGGCGTTTGGTCTGCACCTTGTAGTGGTCAAAAAGCCCGCGGAGCACGTCAGTGAACATGTGTTCGTCAAAACCCACATACACCACTTCATCCAGGGCGTAGTCCATGAGTTTCTGGCGGTTTTCGTCGCTTGCGACCGCAGGCGTCATTGAGGCGAAAACACTGTCGAACTTCTGCTCAGAGGCAAATGCGTCCCATCCGGCGCACACGCATTCAATATTGGCAAGGCCCTGGGCCTCCGCGTCTTCCTTGAGGATGCGGAGCATCTCGTCGGAAATGTCCGTGCCCAGTACCGAGGCCGCCTCCCTGGCGATGCGGATGGTGAACTTGCCGCTGCCGCAGCCCACGTCAAGCACGCTTTTGCCTTTAAAGTCCACGCCGTGTTCGTGCGCCAGACGCAGTACCCATGCCTCAAGCCCGCCTTCCCCTTCCTTGTAGCGGGGGTAATCCTGGGCGCGGCTGTTCCAGTACTCGCGTCCCCCTTTTTTTACAGCTCCCATTTCAAGCTTACTCCTGCGTTGAATCCCAGTGCCGGGTAGCCCCAGCTTTCTTCATATTGGGTGTTGGTTATGTTGTCTGCGTAGGCTTCAAGCGTCAGATGTTCGTCAACCCGATACCGCAGGCTGGCCCCAAGAGTGGTGTAGGGGTGAAGCGTGTCCTTTTGCGGGGTGACCGTGCTGACGTAATAATTGCGTTCGCCCACATAGGTAAGGCTGGTGTCCAGCGTCCACTGGTCGTTGATCTTCCATTCCGCGCTGGCAACAGCCTTCCAGTCGGGGATGTAATCCAGTTTTTCCAGAATGTTGTTGGGGTCTGCCGGGTCATTGTGTTTTTTGCTGTCCTGCCGGGTGACGGCAGCGCGCAGCATGAGGCAGTCGATGGGGGCATAGCCTGCGCTCAGGGTAGCGCCATAAATTTCTGCATCCATATTGTAAACGCCCTGAATACTCGAAGTGCTGTTGGGTATGGGAACGCTTTTCTGCATGATATAGTCTTCAATATTATAGTAGAACCCAGTCAGCTTCACAAAGCCCGAATTGGAAAAGGCGTATTTGTAGGCCAGGTCGATGCCGCGTGCGGTTTCGGGCTTGATGTATTTGTCCTTGAGGTAGGGCACAACGCTGCTGGCAGCTTGTGCCGCGTGCAGCAGTTCCGGGCCTGTGGGCGTGCGAAAGTTCTGGTACACGGCGACCGAAGCCGACTGGTTTTCCGTAAAGTCATAGGTCAGCATGAACTTGGGCGAAACCTTGTCTTCAAAAAAGCGCTTGCCCATTTCATCCGAGCTGTGGGAGTAGCTGTCGTAACGCAGGCCGAAGTCAAAGGTCAGGACGTCAAAGGCCGTGAATTTGTCGGCGAAAAAGATGCCAAAAACGTCGGCCGGGGATGTGGCCTCGCTGCTGGCCATGTTGCCTGTCCATTGGTTGGGCCCGGCCTTGTTGTAATTGCGGTCCACGTACTCCACGGAAATGGCGCCGGGTTTGACCTGCTTGTATTCGATGCCGGTCAAAAGGGCATTGCCCAGCACTTCAATGCCGGTCTTGAATTTGTAGCCGTAGGACTGATCCATGACGAGGTTTCTGTCGAGCACCAGGGAGCCTTCAGGGGTGAGGGACGAGTTGTATTTCATTCCATTGGGGCCGCCCGGAAGCAGCGCACGGGCGGCATTGTCCGCATAGTTCTTTTCGCGGCGGCTTTCATAGTTTTTGAACACCATGGCTTCAAAGAATCCCGTGTCCAAAAATTCCTGTCGGTAGGTAATGTCCATCATATGACGGTACTTGGTCCAGTGCGCGTCATCACCGATGACCGTCATGGCCGGGGTGGGCGTGCCGCCGGAAAAAGTTTCGCCGCTGGCGAGGGGATAATCGCTGTCAATCTTGGTGTTGTAGCCGGGCAGGTTGGGGTTGGCATCGTTATTGGGCACACCATCGGCCCGGTTGGATCGGATGAGGCCGCGCTCGGTCTGGCTGTAGTTGTAGCCGAAAATGAGCTCGCCACGCCAGGGAAGATCAAGGTATACCTTGGGGTTGAAGTGGAAAGCATTGTAGTAGTTGTTGCGCAGGAAGGGATCGGCATGCTGCTGGCTGAGGCCCAGACTCACCCCTACCGCATTGAATTTCTGGGAGTATGTGCCGCGCACGTTATGGAAATCATAGACATCGCCCCAGCCGCCCATGGTGGCGTAAAAACTCAGATAGGGGTCTTCTTTGGGGCGGCGGCTGAAGGCATTGATGACGCCGCCGAGGGCCGCGTTGCCATATTCTACGGAACTGCCGCCCTTGAGGATCTCTATGCGTTCAATATTGTCCAGAGGGATGGTCCCGAAGTCCATGTAGCTGCCGCCCACGGAGCCGGTGGAACCGATGTTGCGTCCGTCCAGATTGAGCATGATGCGTTTGGAGTCCATGCCGCGAATGGAAATGATGTCGTTGCTGTCGCCAAAGGCGGATCTGCGCTTGAAGGATACTTCTGGATCGCGCACGAGAAAGTCGGCAATGGTGTTGCTGCGGTTGTTTTCAACTACCACGGCGGAGGATCCATGCAACTCTTCCCGCTTGTTTTCATCAGTGACGGTTATGGTGTCGAGCACGAACACGTCCTGCATAAGGTTGTCCTTGCTGGCCGCCCCGGCGGGCAAAGGCACAAGGA
The DNA here is from genome assembly GCF_034006445.1 of Desulfovibrio sp. NCBI lineage: Bacteria > Pseudomonadati > Thermodesulfobacteriota > Desulfovibrionia > Desulfovibrionales > Desulfovibrionaceae > Desulfovibrio > Desulfovibrio sp. The sequence continues at coordinate 47,112 of NZ_JAVESS010000009.1, forward strand.
GAAAGGCAAGGAATGAAAGGCACAGGGTCTTTTTCATTGATTACCTCTGGCTTGCGGTGATTTTCAGCGGGCGGCCGACCCGGGGAGCACCGTCGCAAACATATTAAAAAGGTGTTACTCGAAAGCCGCATCATTGCATGCAATAAGAAGGAGGAGTGGAAACCAAACAAGTTTTCACACTTCACATTTTGCAACTGCCGTGTTTTCGGCACCTTGGCATAGAGGATGGGGAGTGTCAATAAAAATGAAATTCTTTTTCATTAAAGAGACAATATTTTTTTCTGCAAATACCTGTCTGTGAATAGTGAATTAGAATTGTCATGAATGGATTTTCAGAATATTTGCATCAATTTTTTTCTATTCTACGTTTGTTTAATAGAAAAAAATGTCTCCATAATAAATTATAAAGATATTTTATGTGTATACATAAAAAACACTTGTGGGCACGACCTTGCCGAAGCTTGAATCCGGCGGGCAGACCCCCCAAGCTGGCTTTTTCATGACCACGAATACTGCTGCATCGGGTTTATGGTAAGGAACATGAAGGCCTTCGGTTGGCAGAAGTCCTAAAATTTCCGCCGTGGGCAAAGCCAGAGCAAGCCCTTCTGCCATTATTGGGTTCATGTGGTTCATTTGAATATGAATTTGAAATTCAAATTATTGATATTCATAATCAGTCTGTTCTTTAGTGTCAACGCAAGTTTTGAAATGGATTAAGTCTACTATTTTACTAAGATTCAAAAAAGGGCGCAGCACAGCAACAGGACACGCAATGAGGGGTAATGAAAACTTTTGTTGGAAAGGATGTTATTGAAAATCTTGCCACGAAATACGAACAGGCAGGCTTTTGCCTGCCTGTTCGTATTTCAAATGATACATGTTCTAAAGGAAAAACACGGCCTGTCATATCCAGTCATGTCATATCTTGGAAAAGCTCTTGGCTGTGGGGCGCTTGCCCGAGAGCGAAGATGCGCACAAAAGAAAACGGGTCACTGCCAAGGCAGTAACCCGTAACTTTCGTGGAGCCCTTGAGCAGGATTGAACTGCTGACCTCATCCTTACCAAGGATGCACTCTACCGACTGAGCTACAAGGGCGTTGTAACGAAGAAAGCTTTTAGCGTATGACTTCGCAAGCGTCAAGCATTTTTGCCGGAATGATGCAAAATTATCCCTGTTCCGGGCGCACGTCGGCGGCCTGCGCGGTCAGCAGGCAGTGCAGCGCCCGAAAGAGCGCCCTGCGGGCATGGGGCGCGGCCTTGTCGTCAATTTCCTTGCGGGCCTGAAGCACAAGCTTGCGCAATTCGGTCACGCCGAGGGGCTGCTTGCCCTTGGGCCGTGGGGCGTGCCCTTCGTCCCCATCCGGGTCGGATTCGGGCACAGCGGGGCGGGGCAGGCTTTGCAGCAGGTCGTCCAGCTCGGCTTCGGGTACGGCAAGCAGGCGCTCACGCCACTGCTCGGCCCTGTGCAGGGCTGCGGTGGCTGCCGCCGAGGTTTCCTTGCGCTGGTCAAGGGCGGCCCGGATGGGTTCCGCATCGGCCTCGCGCATGAGGCGGCCGATATACTGCATCTGGCGGCGGCGTCCTTCATGGTCGCGAAGTCGGGCATACAAGGTCAGGGCCTCGGCAAGGTCTGGCGGCAGATTCAGGGCCTGCACTTCCTGCGGGGCAAGATTGGCCAGTTCCTCGCCCAGGGCTTGCAGGGCGAGACTTTCCCGTTTTTTTGCAGAGCGGCTGGGCTGTGAAAAATCCGCATCGCCGTTTTCGTCCTTGGCGTGCCATTGGTACTGTTTTTTACGTGGCATGAAATGTCCTACAGGTAAATGCCCAAGACAACGCCGATCAGCACCACGGGCGAGATGATGCCGTTCAGCGTGAAAAAGGCCGTGTTCACATGCCGCAGGTCCTGCGGCTTCATAAGCCTGTGCTCCACAAAGAGCATGATGGTGATGCCAAGCCAGACGACATACCAGGGCCAGTGCAGACCGGCGGCAAAACCGGCGAGCAGCAGGAAGATGGACGTCATGGCGTGGGAAAAGGCCGCCAGTGCCAGCGCCGTTTCTGCGCCGCAGGTGGCGGGGATGGAATGCAGGTCAAAGGCCATGTCAAAGTCCATGTCCTGAAACGCGTAGTAGATGTCAAAGGCGGCCACCCAGAAGGTGACGGCCAGAAACAGCAGCAGGGGGGGCAGGGTCAGGCTGCTCGGGCTTACCGAGAGCCAGCCCGCCAGCGGGGCCAGGCCCAGGGTCGCGCCCAGCCAGAAATGGCACATGGGCGAAAAGCGTTTGAGTATGCTGTAGATGGCGGAAAAAATGAGCGCGGGAACAGACAGCCACAGGCAGACCTGATTGATGCAGCCGCAGGCCACCACAAAGATGATGGCCATGAAGGCGCAAAAGCCCCAGGTCTGTCTGGTGGTGATGGCTCCGGTGACCAGGGGGCGGTTTTGCGTGCGCGGGTTGTCGCGGTCAAAGGGCAGGTCGACCAGGCGGTTGAAGGCCATGGCGAATGACCGTGCCGCCACCATGGCGATGGTCAGAAAAAAGAGGCTCCACAGCGGCGGCAGCCCACGGGCAGCCAGCACGGCTCCGGCCCAGGCGTAGGGCAGGGCAAAGACGGAATGCTCGATCTTGATCATGCGGCAGATGTCGGTAAACTTGCCGAAGGGCGCTGACAGGGCGTCCACAGACAGGGACACCCCGCCAAGGGGATTTTTGAAGCGCATGGTTTCTCCTTGAGGCGATTTCGTATGCAGGACGCGCATTCCTGATGTCCGTTCCCGCCCGACTGCTGGCATATGCCTGTGTGCGGCGCGGCCGCAGGATAAAAACTGTCCCTGGGTTGGCCGGCAACCCGGAAAATATGGATATGCTGTGTCGGGCCGTCTAGAGCATTTAACACTTGAAATGCTCGCGTACGGCAGGCAAAAGCCCGCCTACTCGCATTTCGTGGCAAGGATTTTCAGAAAAATCCTTGCAGAGCATTTAACTCATTTCATTCGTAAACTGCTCTAGCCGCCGCAGTCGTTCATGTCGCCCTGAAGCTTGCTCAGGGCGTGGGGCAGGGCGGGCAGTACGGCTGCCAGATTTTCAACAACCGCCTTGCGGCTGCCCGGCAGGTTGATGATGATGCTTTGCCCAAGTATTCCCGCTGCGGCGCGCGATATGATGGCGTGCGGCGTTTTGGCCATGCTCGCCGCAATCATGGCCTGGCTGAAGCCGGGCAGACTGGCGTCAAGCAGGGCTTCCGTGACCTGGGGCGTGATGTCGCGCGGCGACAGGCCCGTGCCCCCGGTGGTGCAGATGATGTCATAGCCGTGGCTCAGGGCCAGCTCCGTGAGCAGGGCGCGCAGTTGCACAGGCTCATCGGGCAGCACGAAACCCTGGCTGTGGCACAAGGGCATGGCGGCGGCCACGGCCTCGGCAATGGCGGGGCCGCTCAAGTCCTGGCGCATGCCGCGCGAACCCTTGTCCGAAAGGGTTACCCAGGCCAGGCTGTGCCCGTCCTTGCGGGGGGTCAGTTCCAGCGGCCCTTCGGGCAGATCGGTAAGCGCCGTCAGCAGCAGACAGTGTGCGGCAGGGTGCATGGAGTCAGTGACGCAGACCTGGGCCGCGCCGCCCTGACAGACCGGCATGGCCAGCCAGGCCCTGCTGGTCACTTTGAGCAGGGCTGTGCCGCATGCGCCGCAAAGGGTGGTTCCTACCGTGAGCGTGGGCAGGGCCCACTGCTCCGGGGCCATGAGGCCATGGCCCGCCATGTGCCCGTCAAGGGGCACGCCCGCGGGCAGAAGCGGCAGGACTTGCCCGCTCTGGCAGGCGTGTAGGTGCATTAGAATATTCATGCATGCTCCGGAAAATCCGCATGGCTGGTATCGGATTCAAGTGTATAATAGAATATTGTAGCCGCAAGCGCGATGGGTTACAAGTCCCATACGCGCCCGCACCGTCTCGGTTTGGGATGGCGCGGGGCATCTTTTTCAAGGAGTTCAAAGTCATGACCACTCGTAGCCAGGATCAGACCCAGGACCTGAAGGTTCTTGGCACAGGCCGTCTGAACGCCCCGGAAGGGGGCCCGAGCGTGGCCCAGCTGGAGGCCTTTCCCAATTGTTTTCCACAGCGTCCCTATGTCATCAGCATCAGCTTTCCCGAATTCACCTCGCTCTGTCCGGTGACGGGCCAGCCCGACTGCGGCACCATCACCGTTGAATACATCCCCGACGAGCTTTGCGTTGAGTCCAAAAGCTTCAAGCTCTACATGTTCGCCTTTCGCAACCATCAGTCCTTTATGGAAACCATCACCAACAATGTGCTGGATGATTTGCGCACACTGCTGCATCCCTGCTGGTGCCGCGTCAAGGGCCTGTTCGCGCCACGCGGGGGAACGCGCATCCACGTGTTCGCCGAATCCTTCAAGGATATGCCCGAAGAGCAGAACGCCCTTGTGCGCGAGGTCGTGCGTTCCTGGAAATCCGAGCCGGACCCGCATCGGCCCTAGAGCCGGTTACCTTTGAGAATATATTGTCGCAAAGGGTTCGTCATGTCCGTTCTGGCGCGGTACGCGGGATATAGTGCGCGTACCGTCGTCACGCCAGGGCGCTGCAGGGGCTGTCAGATCGGGTGACCGTCTGACGGCCCGCGTCCGGCCCCCGCCGGGTAACGTCCCTGGCGGACGTGCCTGCTGGACGTGCTGGCGGATGTGCCTGGCGGACGTGCTGGCGGATGTGCCTGGCGGACGTGCTGGCGGATGTGCCTGGCGTATGTGTCTGGCGTATGTGTCTGTTCGGTGCTCCTGGCGGGCGTTTCTGGCGGGAATGTCTGGCAGGAATGTCTGGCGAAAATTCGTGGCGAAAATTCGTGGCGAAAATTCGTGGTGGAAGTGGATGGCGGGAATATCAGGCGCGCTGTAGCCACGGCGGCACTTGAAATGACGGTTCCAAACCCGGTTTGCAGGCCATGTCCATGCACAGTCAGCAAGAAAATACGCCCAACTCCGGCCTGGCCCGCACTGCGGCCCTTCTGGGCGGTTTTGCGCTTTTTTCCCGTTTGCTGGGGCTTGCGCGCGACATGAGCATGGCCTGGCTTCTGGGCGGGGGCGCTGCTGCCGACGCCCTGGTGGCGGCCATGCGCCTGCCCCACGTGCTGCGACGTCTGCTCGGCGAAGGTTCCCTGTCCATGACGCTTACGGCCAGTCTGGTGCGTTTGCGTCAGGGCTACGGATTCCCCAACGGCCTGTGCCTTGATGCCGATGGCGCGGCGGAAACATCCGGCACCGAGGCTCTGCGGCTTTTGGCCCGCGCCATGTCGCTGCGCCTTGGCCTTATACTTTTGTTGCTGACCCTGCTGGGCCTGGCGGCTGCGCCCTGGCTGGCGCGAATGCTGGCGCCCGGTTTCAGCGGCCCGGAACTGGAGCGCACCGTGGTGCTGCTGCGCATCTGCCTGCCCTATGTGCTGGCGGCGGGCATGGCTGCGCTGGGCATGGCCCTTCTGCACAGCATGGGCGTATTCTGGCTGCCCGCTTTGTCTCCGGCTTTGTTCAATCTTGTCATGCTGCTTGCCGCCGTGGCGGCGGCATTGGGGCTTTGTCCGCCCGCCGAGGCGCTGGCGGTGGGCATGCTTTGCGGCGGCTTGGCCCAGTGGCTGGCGCAATGGCTGGCGGTGCGCCGCCTTTTGCCACAAAATGCGCCCCGTGCGCATGCTGCGGCTGCCTGTGAGGGCCGCACAGGCGCGCAGCCAGGCACGAGTGCGGTGGATGCCCGTGCGGAGCGTGAAATCACGGCTGGCGCGTGGCGCTGCCTGGCCCTGCTGCCCGGCGGGGTTCTTGGAGCAGCCGCGCCGCAGCTTGCCATGCTGGCCGCCATGATGCTGGCTTCGGGACTGGGTCAGGGACAGGTGGCTGCCCTGTATTATGCCGAACGGCTGCTTGAACTGCCTCTGGGGCTCGTGGGCGTCTGTCTTGGCATGGCCAGTTTGCCGACCCTGAGCCGACTGGCGGCGGCAAAGGATTTTACCCAATTTTCGTCGCAGCTTTCCACGGCCCTGCGTCTGACCGTCATGCTCAGCTTGCCCGCTGCCGCCGGATTGTGGGCAGTGGGGCCGCAACTGGTCACGGGCCTGCTGGGGCACGGCGCTTTTGACAGCCAGGCCGCCAGGGACACGGGCCTTGCCCTGCTGGCCTATGTGCCCGGCCTGCCCGCCTTTGCCTGCAACCGTTCGCTGCTGGCGGCCTGCAACGCTCTGGGGCTAGTGCGCCGTACGGCCATGAGCGCCTTGTGGGCTGTGGGCGGCACGCTGGCCGCCGGGCTTGTCCTGGCCCGCGTTCTTGGGCCACAGCACAGCGGTATGGCTCCGGCGCTGGCCGTGAGCCTTGGCCTCTGGCTGCAGTGCGGCCTGCTGCTGCGCCTTCTGCAAAGGGCATTGCCGGACGGGCCAAACGGGCCAGGCGGGCCAAAAGGGCCAGGTGGGCCAGGTGGGCCAGGTTGGTCAGGTGGGTCAGGTGGGCCAGGCGGGCCAGATGAGAATGACGGGCCAAAAGGGCCAGACGCGAATGGCGGCGACCAGATGCCGCCTGCAGAATCCAAGCGTTTTTGCATGCCGCCCTGGCTGCCCGGCTGGAAGGATATGTGGCGGCACGTGCTGGCCGGGGGGCTTACCGGCCTTGCGGCCGGGGCGCTTGTGCGTTTTGCGGAACCTCTGGGGCTGTGGGCGTCGCTCTGTCTGGGCATTTCGGGCGGCGTACTGGCCTGGATGCTGTGCCTGGGGATTTTGCGCGATCCTGATATGGCCCTTCTGGCAGGCCGCTTGCGCAAGAAGGCGCGCGTCCCTATAGTTGATGGCAACGCCTGAGAGGGCGCGCAATCCGCCTTTTGTGGAAAAAGTATGTCACAGCGTGCAAAAATTGCGTCTGGCCGCATAGTGCTGGCCATGTGGTGCGCCGGTCTGCTGGCTCTGTTGTTGCCTGCCCTGTGGACGGTACGCGCGGAGCGTGAAGCCGCCAGGGAACGTCTTGCCGTTGAGGCGCGCAACACGGCCGTGCAGCTTTCGGCCCTGCTGGCCGTCCCCGCATGGGATGTGGACGAACTGGCGGCGCGCACCATTGTCATGGCCGCCATGGAAGATGAAAGCATTTACGCCGTCAAGGTGCAAACGCCGCAGGGCATGCTGGAAGGCCAGCGCCGCAACTACCAGTGGGAGCCTGTGCCCTGGGACGACGAGATTGATGAAGAGGCCGTGTCGGGCGTGAGCCCCCTGCGTGTGGAAGGTCGGCCCGTGGGCACTGTGGAGGTTTATGTTTCGCCGCGAGTAAGCCAGGAGGGCGCTGCCCTCACGGCCCGGCGCGAAACATGGCGCTTTGTGCTGAGTTTTTTGTGCTGGACGGCGGCCCTGGCCTTTTTGTGGCGGACGCGTTTGCAACGCGACGCGACTGGTGACGCAACTGGCGAGGGCGGTGCGCAGCGTACTCCGTGGCACGAGCCGAAGGACGTCCCCCTCGCAGACGTTTCCCCCGTGGACGCCCCTGCTGTGGCTGCCGCCGGGGCAGAGGCTTTGTCTGAGACGGCCGCGCCCTGTGGACAGGTTCATGCCGAGCGGGTCAGCCCATGCCATGGGGACGGAGTGGATGCGCCCGGCGCGGAGTCCAGCGAACCTCAGAGCGCCCCTCTGGAGGCGGGTGAGGTTGTGAGTCCTGCGCTGGGGCTGGCCTTTATGCGTCGGCATGACCACGCCTGGCAGGTCACTGCCGGACTGTTCCGGCACAGCTTCGCCCATGGGCCGGAGCTTATGGGTCGCCTGTACGCGGCTGGCGACGTCGCTGCGCTGTGCCGTCTCGGGGATTTGCTGGAACGGGCCGCCCCCTGCCTTGGAGCCGAGCGTCTGGGCGCAGCGGCCAGGGATATGCAGACGGCCTTGCACTGTCCCGACAGGGAACGCGCGACGCTGGCGGTTGAGGAGTGTGTTCTGGCTCTGGATGCCGTGCTGGATACCCTGCGCTGAAGGCTGGAATTGCCCGGACGGATTTTTTCTGTTGCTGTCTGGCGCAAAAGGCCGAGCTTGAGATTTTGAGATGCGTATTTTCACAGGCAACATGATCTGGATGCAGTTTTGCGCAAAGGCCTTGTGCGTGCATGAGCAATAAGGAGAAGGAATGGGATTTTTTTCAGCCATTAAAAAAATGTTCGGGTCTGAAACCGCCGAAGAACAGAAAACACCGATGCAGGAGCAGGGGGACGCCGCTGCCCTGAAGGGTGTTCAGGCTCCGGGCCAGCCGGAAACCCCGCCGCAAAAAGCGTCTGAAACTGAAAGTCCTGAAGCCGCGCCCCAGCAGGGGGAGGCAGCCGCTGCCGAATCCGTTTCCCAAGCAGGGATGGACGCGGCACCTTCAGTCTCCGCTCCTCTCACTGCCCCCGCAAGCCCTGCCGAAGAAGCGCTGACCCTGCGCCTGCGCGAGGCGGAGCCGCGCCTTTCTGTCTGGCTTGGCATTGTTCTGGAAGGCGTCGATGAAACCGGCGATCTTTTGTGGCAGCGCCTTGCTTTTCTGCTTGGCGCGCTGGATGCGCCGCCGCAGGAGGCGCAGGCCTTTGTTGACGATTTTCGCGCCTGGACGCAGCGCATGGAGTATCGCCAGGTTGAGGAATTCCGCTCGGAACTGCAGTACCGCCTGGCTCTGGCCCTTGACCTGGAAGATGAGGAAGACGAGCGCAACCGCCTGTTCATCAAGATAACCGAAGGCCTGGCCCGTACGCGCGATCAGCTGGCGCGCGGTCTGGATTCGCTGTTTTCAAGCCATGGCGAGCTTGACGACGCCTTCTGGGAAGAGCTTGAAGAACTGTTTATCATGGCCGATCTGGGCTATGAACCGTCGCTGGAACTGGTGGAGCGCCTCAAGGAACGTGCCCGCAAGGAAAAAGTCACCCAGGCATCGGGCATGCGCGCCCTGCTCATGGCCGAGGTGGAAGAGATTTTTCGTGCGCCGCGCCGCATTGCCGCCGTCAATCCCCCTGAAGTCGTGCTCATGATCGGCGTCAACGGCGTGGGCAAAACCACGACCATCGCCAAACTGGCGCACCGCGCGCGCATGCAGGGCAAAAAGGTCATGATTGCCGCTGCCGACACCTTCCGCGCCGCCGCCATCGAGCAGTTGCAGGTCTGGGCCGGGCGCGTGGGCGCGCTCTTTCATGCCAAGGCTCCGGGTTCGGACCCGGCCTCCGTGGCCTACGAGGCCATGGACAGGGCGGTGAAAGAAGGCGTGGACGTCCTTTTTGTGGATACGGCCGGCCGCCTGCAAACCAAGGTCAATCTTATGGAAGAACTGACCAAGATCCGTCAGGTGCTTGGCAAAAAACATCCGGGCGCGCCCCACCGCATCATCTTGGTCATTGACGCGACCACGGGCCAGAACGCCCTGTCGCAGACCAAACTGTTCAAGGAAGCTGCGGGTGTGGACGAACTCATCATTACAAAGCTGGACGGCACGGCCAAGGGCGGCGTCGCCATAGCCGTGGCCATGCAGCACCACCTGCCCATAACCTTTGTGGGATTGGGCGAAAAGCTCGAAGACCTGCGGCCTTTCAATGGCGAGGATTACGCGCGTGCCCTGCTGGGACACAAAGACGGCGGGGCGGCCTGATCCAGGGGCGAATTTTGGAAAAACTTTGTGGGGGAGGGACCCTTTTGCAAAAGGGTCTCCTCCCCCACGCCCCCACCCCCTAAAACTCTTCACCCCTGGAACTCTTACGGTATGCTGCTGTGGCGCAAGGTTTTTTGTGATCTTCAGCAGGGACGATAGAGCGTGTATGGTTGAGCCCGAAAAAAAGTCACAGGGGAAATTTGCACGAGCGCCCCTACCTGCTGATATACTTGCCGTCAAATGACATTCTACGGCGCACTGTAAAAAATACTGTAAAAAGCCTTGACGCGGCGGCCAGGGTTGGCTAAAACATCCCTTGCCCATTGGGACAGGTGTCTTCAATGGGTATTCCCTGGACGGCAGGGAAGGGCAGATTGAGTCTGCCCTGCTGTACCTGGAAGGGTTCCTAGCGAATCCCACAGGTTTTGACATGTGCAGGCGTTACCAGATGCCGGACAATGTCGAGCCGTTCCAGCCCATCGACGGATCCCACCGCTGCCCCGGAGGCGCGCGTGACCCGGGGCTGTAAGGTAGGGGGGAGAATTCCCCTCATTTGGTGACCCTGCGGGACCGCCTTGCCACCTTTCTTGGTGGCCTGGCCTGGGCGACGCCGGGGAGTATCATGCGGATGATGCTGGCGCGTTCAGGCGTCCAAAATCTTCCGAATATCCTGAATCTCAGGCATGATACGCGCATTAGCGCAGCCCCTTACGTTGCTCCGTTCCGTCCCATTCCAGGGTGAGGTCGGCCTTCGGGCCATGCTTCATGGCCCGCGAATGCTGTGAAGAAGCCTGCGTCGCCGGTGGTCGGCGCGCGGGATGTTTATGCAAACGGAGTAGGCAACAATGACGACAGTTAGCAGCGATCGCATTCGGATCAAGCTCAAAGCCTACGATTACCGCATTCTGGATAAAGCCGTTGCGGAAATCGTGGATACGGCGCGCAATACGGGTGCCGGTGTGGCGGGGCCCATTCCTCTGCCCACCAACATTCACAAGTATACCGTGCAGCGTTCCGTGCATGTGGACAAGAAGTCCCGTGAGCAGTTTGAGATGCGTATTCACAAGCGGCTTATGGATATTCTGGAACCCACCCAGCAGACCGTCGACGCGCTGGGCAAGCTTTCCTTGCCCGCCGGTGTGGACGTGGAAATCAAGCTCTAGCGAGAGGCAGTCATGGCTGAGAAAATGGGAATTTTGGGTCGCAAACTCGGTATGACCCGCATATTTGACGGCAGCGGTGCCGCTGTGCCCGTTACGGTGATTGAGGCAGGACCTTGCCCTGTCACCCAGGTCAAGACCGCGTCCAGCGACGGCTACAATGCCGTGCAGATCGCGCTGACCGCCGCTAAGGAAAAACACGTGGGTAAGGCCATGCAGGGTCATTTTGCCAAGGCTGGCAAAGGGCTCTTCCGCCATCTGCGTGAAATCCGCCTTTCGGCTGCTCCCGATCAGGAGCTCGGCCAGGAACTTACCGTTGAAATGTTCGCCGCCGGCGACACCGTCAAGGTGACCGGCAAGAGCGTTGGTAAGGGGTACCAGGGCCGTATGCGCCGCTGGAACTTTGCTGGCTCCAAGGATACGCACGGCTGCGAAAAGGTGCACCGCAACAACGGCTCCATCGGTAACAACACCTTCCCCGGCCGCGTGTTCAAGGGCCGGAAGATGGCTGGCCACTGGGGCAATGAAACCGTTACGGAAATGGGCCTGACCATTGTTGACGTCCGTCCTGAGGACAACGTCATTCTGGTCAAAGGTTCCGTGCCCGGCCCCAAGAATGGCCTGGTACTGATCCGCAAGCAGTAGAGGAAGCAGCAATGGCTACCGTGAAAGTATTTGATCAGAACAAGCAGGAAAGCGGTGAAGTTACGCTGGCTTCCGATGTGTTCGAAATCGAGGTGAGGCCCGAAATCCTCAATCTCGTGGCGCGCGCCCAAATGGCGGCGAAACGCGCTGGAACGCACAATGCCAAGACCCGCGCCTTTGTTTCCGGCGGCGGCGTCAAGCCCTGGAAGCAGAAGGGCACCGGTCGCGCACGCGCCGGTTCCAACCGTTCGCCCATCTGGCGCGGCGGTGCCGTCATTTTTGGACCCAGCCCCCGCGACTACAGCTTCAAGGTTAACAGCAAGGTTCGCGCGCTGGCTCTCAAGATGGCTCTGTCCAGCCGCCTGGCCGCTGAAACACTGATGGTGGTCAAGGGCATTGAACTGCCCGAGGCCAAAACCAAACATTTTGCCAAGGTGGCCGACACCCTGGGCCTCAACAAGGCCCTCATCGTGGCGCCCGAGGAAAGCGTTGAACTGACCCGGTCGGTTCGCAACATCCCCGGTCTCACGCTGACCACGGTGGACCGCCTGAGCGTGCTTGAAATCCTGAAGCACAAGCAGCTTGTGCTGCTTGAAGGCGCTGTGGAATCCGTTCAGGCGCGTTTCGCGAAGAAGGGAGCGTAGTTATGGAAATCACTTCTGTTCTGCTCAAGCCCCTGCTGACCGAAAAGACGACCCTGATCAAGGATGAAGCGCAGCAGGTGGCCTTTATGGTCCACACCCAGGCCAACAAGCTTGAAATCAAGCAGGCCGTGGAAAAGGCTTTTGACGTTAAAGTGGAAGCGGTCAACGTGGTTCGCCGCGCGCCCCTGAACAGGGAGCGCCAGGGCCGTGTGGTTGGTCGCAAGGCTGGCTGGAAAAAAGCGTATGTGACGCTGCGCCAGGGCGATAAAATCGAGTTCTTCGAGGGAGTATAAGCATGGCTGTCCGCAAGCTGAAACCGACTTCCGCTGGGCGTCGTTTCCAGACGGTTTCCGATTTTGAGGAAATCACCCGGACGCGCCCTGAGAAGTCCCTTACTGTCGGTCTGACCAAGAAGGCCGGCCGCAATAACTTGGGCCGAGTCACCAGCCGCCGTCGTGGCGGTGGCGTGAAGCGTCTGTACCGCATCATTGACTTCAAGCGCGATAAAACCGGCATTGAAGCCCGTGTTGCTCACATTGAGTATGATCCCAACCGTTCCGCCCGCATTGCCCTTCTGCACTACACAGATGGCGAAAAGCGGTACATTCTGGCTCCCGTGGGCCTGAAGCAGGGCGATGTGGTCATGTCCGGCGTCAACGAGCGCAACGGTGTGGTGGCCGACATCATCCCCGGCAATGCCCTGCCCATGCAGCGCATCCCCGTGGGTACCGTCATCCACAACATCGAACTGTACCCCGGCAAGGGCGGACAGCTCTGCCGCGCCGCGGGCACCTACGCGCAGCTCGTCGCCAAGGAAGGCAAGCACGCTCTGCTGCGCCTGCCCTCCGGTGAAGTCCGCAAGGTTCTCGTGGCCTGCGTGGCCACTGTGGGCCAGGTGGGCAACGTGCACCATGAAAGCATCTCGCTGGGCAAGGCTGGCCGTAACCGCTGGCTCGGTCGCCGTCCCAAGGTCCGTGGCGTGGCCATGAACCCCATCGACCATCCCCTGGGCGGTGGCGAAGGCAGAAGCTCCGGTGGCCGTCATCCTGTGTCGCCCTGGGGCATGCCCGCCAAGGGTTTCAAGACCCGCGACAAGAAGAAGGCCTCTTCAAGGCTTATTGTTAAACGCCGCGGCCAGAAGTAGGAGTAGCTCATGCCGAGATCATTGAAAAAAGGGCCGTTTGTTGACGGTCATTTGATGAAGAAGGTCGACACCGCCGTGGCCAACAGCGATAGGCGCGTGGTCAAGACCTGGTCGCGCCGCTCGACCATCCTGCCCGAAATGGTGGGACTGACCTTTGCGGTGCATAATGGCAAAAAGTTCGTGCCGGTGTTCGTCACCGAAAACATGGTTGGTCACAAGCTGGGCGAATTCTCGCCCACCCGTACCTACCATGGGCATGCCGCCGACAAAAAGGCTAAGGCCGGCAGGAAGTAGGGTAGCGATATGGAATCTAAAGCTATTGCGAAATTCCAGCGCGTTTCGCCGCGCAAGACCCGTCTTGTCGCCAAAAACGTGCAGGGCCTTGGAGTGGAGGAGGCAATGAACCTTCTGCGCTTTACGCCCAATAAGCCCGCTGGGGTTATTTACGGTGTGCTGAAAAGCGCGCTGGCGAATGCCTCTCAGTTGGGCGGCGTTGATGTGGATGCTATGGTGGTGAAGGAAGTCGTGGTCAACGAAGGCCCCACCTGGAAGCGCTTCATGCCCCGTGCCCAGGGCCGGGCGACCAAGATTCACAAGCGCACGAGCCACGTCACCGTTATACTCGCAGAAGGGCAGGAATAGGCTATGGGTCAGAAAGTACATCCGTTCGGGTTCCGGCTTGGGTATAACAAGAACTGGCTGTCCCGTTGGTTCAGCAAGAAAGATTACCCCGCCTTTGTCTATGAAGACAGCAAGATCCGCGCGTTCGTGAAAAAGCTCCTGTATCATGCAGGCGTTTCCAAGATTGAAATCGAACGTGCTGGCGGCAAGGTACGGCTTATCCTGTCCACTGCCCGCCCCGGTATTGTCATCGGACGCAAGGGTGTGGAAATCGAAAAGCTGCGCAACGACCTTCGTCAGAAGTTTGGCCGTGAGTTTTCGCTTGAAGTAAATGAAATCCGCCGTCCTGAAGTGGACGCCCAGCTTGTGGCCGAAAACGTGGCACAGCAGCTGGAGCGCCGTGTGGCTTTCCGCCGCGCCATGAAGCGCACCGTGTCCATGGCACGCAAATTCGGCGGCGAAGGCATCAAGGTGACGTGTTCCGGTCGTCTGGCCGGCGCTGAAATCGCCCGTACCGAATGGTACCGCGACGGCCGGGTGCCCCTGCAGACCCTGCGCGCCGACATTGACTACGGTTTTGCTGAAGCGCGCACCACCTACGGCATCATTGGCGTCAAGGTGTGGATATACAAGGGTGAAATCCTTGACAAAGAGGTTGATCAGTAATGCTTGCGCCTAAAAAAGTAAAATTCCGCAAATGGCAGAAGGGCCGCCTCCGCGGCCTGGCCACACGCGGTGCGACCGTTGCCTTTGGCGACATTGGTTTGAAGGCCGTGCAGCACGGACAGCTTACCAGCCAGCAGATTGAAGCTGCGCGTATCGCCATGATGCGCCACATCAAGCGCGGTGGTAAGGTTTGGATCCGCGTGTTCCCCGACCGCCCTGTGACCGCCAAGCCCCTTGAAACCCGTCAGGGTTCCGGTAAGGGCGCCCCGGTGGGCTGGTGCGCTCCGGTGAAACCCGGCCGCGTGCTGTATGAAATCAAGGGCGTCAGCCTTGACCTTGCCCGCGAAGCGCTCACCCGCGCCGCGCACAAGCTGCCCGTCAAGACCGTCATCGTGGTGAGGGAGGGCATCTAAATGGCTGCCAAGAAAAAAATTGAAAAGAGCGTCCGGCCCGCTGCCGCCGACCTTCGCGCCATGAGCGTCGAAGAACTGCGCGGCAAGCTGGTCGAGCAGCGCCAGGAACTGATGTCCGCCCGCTTCAAGCACGCCGCTGCGCAGCTTGAAAAGACTTCCGAGCTGAAGGCCATGCGCAAGCATGTGGCGCGCATCGAGACTGTACTGAACGAAAAGGAACAGAGGGCCTAAAATGCAAGCTCTGGAAGATCGTAAGGGCAGGACGCTGACCGGCATAGTGGTGAGCGACAAGAACGACAAGACCATTGTCGTGCGCGTTGAGACCCTGGTCAAGCACCCTCTGCTCAAGAAGTATGTGAGGCGCCGCAAGAAGTTCACGGCTCATGATCCCATGAACGAATGCGGTATGGGCGATAAGGTCAAGATTGTGGAGTTCCGTCCGCTTTCGCGCAACAAGCGCTGGCATCTGGTCTCCATCATTGAAAAAGCCGTGTAGGGTAGGACCATGATCCAGGTAGAATCCACGCTTCAGGTCGCCGACAATTCCGGCGCCAAAAAGGTTGCCTGCATCAAGGTGCTGGGCGGTTCACACCGCCGCTACGCCTCGGTCGGCGACATTGTAGTGGTTTCCATTAAGGAAGCCATACCACATAGCAAAGTGAAGAAGGGCGACGTGATGAAGGCTGTTATCGTGCGCACCGCCAAAGAAGTGCGTCGCATGGACGGCAGCTATATCAAGTTCGACGGCAATGCCGCTGTGCTGCTTTCCAGCCAGGGCGAGCCTCTTGGCACCCGCATCTTCGGCCCCGTGGCCCGTGAGCTGCGCGCCATGAACTTTATGAAAATTATTTCGCTGGCCCCGGAAGTGCTGTAGGAGACCGTCATGAAAATGTATCGTATCCGCAAGGACGACAAGGTGATGGTAATCGCCGGCAAAGAC
The DNA here is from genome assembly GCF_034006445.1 of Desulfovibrio sp. Taxonomy (NCBI): domain Bacteria; kingdom Pseudomonadati; phylum Thermodesulfobacteriota; class Desulfovibrionia; order Desulfovibrionales; family Desulfovibrionaceae; genus Desulfovibrio; species Desulfovibrio sp. The sequence continues at coordinate 62,963 of NZ_JAVESS010000009.1, forward strand.
GCGGGCAAAATCGGCAAGGTGCTCAAGATCCTGCGTAAGAAGGATCGCGTGCTGGTGGAAAAGACCAACATGGTCAAGCGCCATATGCGCCCCAACCCCTATGCTCAGCAGCCCGGTGGTATCGTGGAGAAGGAAATGCCCATCCACGTGTCCAACGTCATGGTTGTCTGCTCCGCTTGTGGCAAAGCCACCCGCGTGGGTTACAAGACCATCGAGTCTGAGGGCAAGGAAAAGAAAGTGCGCTTCTGCAAAAAGTGCAACGAAGTCATGGAATAAGGTGATACGATGACACGCCTTGAAAAGATATATAGAGAGAAGGTAGTTCCGGTAATGCAGAAGGAGTTTAGCTACTCCTCTTCCATGCAACTTCCCGGGATTGAAAAAATCTCTCTGAACATCGGCCTTGGCGCCGCCAGCCAGAACAATAAGCTGATGGAAGAGGCTGTGGCTGAACTTTCAGCCATTGCCGGCCAGAAGGCCGTGGTGACTCGCGCCAAAAAATCCATCGCTGCGTTCAAGCTGCGCGAAGGCATGCCCATCGGCGCCCGCGTTACCCTGCGCAAGGAACGCATGTGGGACTTTCTTGACAAGCTCATGAACTTCGCACTGCCCCGTGTGCGCGACTTTCGCGGCATTCCTGACCGTGGGTTCGATGGACGCGGCAACTTCACCCTGGGCATCAAGGAACACACCATCTTCCCCGAACTTGAGGCGGATCGTGTGGAAAATCCCAAGGGCATGAACATCACCATTGTCACCACGGCGTCCACGGACAAGGAAGGCAAGTTCCTTCTTGACCAGTTGGGCATGCCGTTCCGCAAGTAGGAGTTAAGCTATGTCCCGTACTTCTTTGGAAGTAAAGGCTAAGCGCAAGCCCAAGTTCAGCGCTCGCGCTTACAATCGCTGCCCGCTTTGCGGCCGGCCCCGGGCCTTTCTGCGTCAGTTCGGCATCTGCCGTATCTGCTTCCGCAATATGGCCCTTCGTGGCGAGCTGCCCGGCGTACGCAAGTCGAGCTGGTAAATTTCCGGGCGCGCAAGCGCCCGGATGGCGCGTTTTTGCGCGCCTGCGGGAAGTGGCGGCATTGGGCCGTCAACCCCGCGTCCAAACTCTCAGGAGCTTTCGATGTTGACAGATCCCATTGCGGATATGCTGACCCGTATCCGCAACGCACATTTGGCCCTGCACAAGGAAGTAAATGTGCCGCGCTCGAAGATGAAGGAAGCGTTAGCCGCCATCCTCAAGCAGGAAGGTTACGTCGAAGACGTGGCCGTGGCCGACAGTAACATTACCATCACTTTGAAGTACCTGAAGGGCAAGGCCGTCATCAGCGGCCTCAAGCGCATCAGCACGCCCGGTCGCCGGGTGTACGTGGGCGCTCACAAGATCCCCCGTGTACAGAACGGCCTCGGCATCTGCATTTTGTCCACGTCCAGCGGTGTGCTGGACGGTATGACTGCCCATGACAAGAAGGTGGGCGGCGAACTTCTGTGTGAAATCTGGTAGGCGGTGCGAGCATGTCCAGAATAGGTAAACTGCCCATTCCCGTTCCCAATGGCGTTGAAGTCAAGATCGGAGCGGATGTTGTGGAAGTGAAAGGCCCCAAGGGCTCGCTGAGCACCCCTGTCTGCTCCCTGCTCAAGTACGAACAGGCCGATGGCCACGTGACCTTGAGCCGCATTGAAGATGACCGCGTTACCCGCGCCCAGCACGGCTTGCGCCGTACCCTGCTTTCCAACTGCATCGACGGCGTCACCAAGGGCTTTTCCAAGGCTCTGGAAGTCATCGGCGTTGGTTACCGCGTGGCGGTGAAAGGCACTATCATCGAGCTTCAGGTGGGTTACTCCCATCCTGTGCTGGTGGAACTGCCCGAAGGCCTCAAGGCTGCTGTGGAAGGCCAGGTGCTGACCATCAGCGGAATTGACAAGGAACTGGTGGGCGAAATGGCCGCCAGGATCCGCCGCATCCGCAAGCCCGAACCCTACAAGGGCAAGGGTATCAAGTACACCACCGAGACTATCCGCCGCAAGGTCGGTAAGTCCGGCGGCAAGAAGTAGGGGGCGCGTCATGAATTACAGCAAGAATGAATCGCGGCAGCGCCGCAAGGTCCGCATTCGCAAAAAGATCAGCGGTACCTCCGAGCGCCCGCGTCTGGTTATTTACAGGTCCAACCTGCATGTCTATGCCCAGATCGTTGACGATCTGGACGGCGCCACCCTGGTGGCCACCTCCACGCTTTCGCTTGCCAAGAGCGAAGCTGGTATGCACTGCAACAAAAGCGGCGCAGAAAAGGTGGGCATGGAGATTGCCCGCATGGCCAAGGAGAAGAATATCAGCAAGGTGGTATTCGATCGCAACGGGTATCTTTATCACGGTCGCGTCAAAGCCGTAGCCGATGGCGCCCGCGAAGGCGGCCTGGAGTTCTAATATGCGTCAGGAAAATACCGAAACTCAGCAGAACGAGTTGGGCGAAATCGAAAAGATCGTTTCCCTCAACCGCGTGGCAAAAGTGGTTAAGGGTGGCCGTCGCTTCAGCTTCAGCGCCCTTGTGGTGGTAGGCGACGGCAAGGGCGGCGTGGGCTTCGGCCTCGGCAAAGCCCAGGAAGTGCCCGAAGCCCTGCGCAAGGCGACCGAACGCGCTCGCAAGAACCGTGTACAGGTTGCCCTTGTGGACGGCACGCTGCCCTATGAAATTCTGGGCCGCTTCGGCGCCGGACGTGTCATGCTCAAGCCCGCCTCCGAAGGTACCGGCATCATCGCCGGTGGCGCTGTGCGCGCCATCATGGAAGCGGCCGGCGTGCGCGACGTGCTTGCCAAGGCCATTGGCACCAACAACCCGCACAACGTGCTTCGCGCCACCATGCAGGGTCTTGTCGCCCTGCGCAGCGCCGATGATGTTTCGGCCCTGCGCGGCAAAAAGCTCGAAGCTCCGAGGAAGTAGTCATGGCAGAAATCAAGGTTAAACTCGTGCGTTCGCGCATCGGCACCACGCCCGCGCAACGCAGGCTGCTGGACTCCCTTGGCCTCAAGCGCCGCGAGATGGTCAAGACGTTCAAGGACACCCCGGCCATCCGGGGCATCATCGCCAAAGTTACGCATATGGTGACCGTTATCGATTAACGGTCGGAGGACATATACCATGCAACTGCACAATCTCTTTCCTTTTCCGGAAGAGCGCAAGACCCGCCGTCGCGTGGGCCGTGGCTCTGGTTCCGGTCTGGGTTGCACGGCGGGCAAAGGCCACAAAGGTCAGAATGCCCGTGCCGGTGGCGGTGTGGCTCCTGGCTTCGAAGGCGGCCAGATGCCCCTGCAACGCCGTCTGCCCAAGCACGGCTTCAAGAATGCTCCGTTCAAGGTTACCTACAACGTGATCAATCTTGACCGCCTGCTTGAAGCCTTTGAAGGCAAGAAAGACATCACGCTTGACGACATCTACGCCCGCGGCCTGGCCCGCATGGGCTCCCCCGTGAAGATTCTTTCACGCGGTGAAGTCAAGGGCGCTTTCAAGGTCGAGGCTCACAAGTTCAGCCAGGGCGCTGCGGACAAAATCCGCAACGCTGGCGGCGAAGTGAGCGAGCTTGAAGCGGCTCCCGCGGAATAACTGTTGACGTCAAACCGGCCGGTTTCATGACCGGCCGGTTTGTTCCGCAGTCGGCGAAAGCCGCGCGGAAAGGCGAAAACCCCTGTGTCCGGCCGCGCGTCGGCTCTGCGGTTTTCAGGGTCGTGACCCTGTCAATGCCTGGCATCTGCCTCATTGCTTCCCTTGTGGGGAAGGCAGTGGGGCTATGCACATACTGCGCTACTGGCGCACAAACGCAAAGAGTCTTACATGGCAGTAGGAACGGCAAATACTATGGCGGGGCAGCCTTCGCTGGTTAAGCGGCTTGGCTGGACCTTCCTGATTTTGTGCTGCTACCGTATCGGTGTGCATGTGCCCATTCCGGGTGTGGACGCCGCCGCTCTGGCATCTTTTTTCAAAAGCATGCAGGGGACGCTGTTCAGCCTTTTTGACATGTTCTCCGGCGGCGGACTGTCCAACGTTTCCGTCTTTGCCCTGGGCGTCATGCCGTATATCTCGGGCAGCATCATCATGCAGCTGCTCCAGGTCATCAGTCCTGACGTGAAACGCATGGCCAAGGAAGAAGGGCAGGCCGGGCGGCGCAAGCTCACCCAGTACACCCGCTACCTTACCGTGCTCATCGCTCTGGTGCAGGGACTCGGAATCGCTGTGGGCCTTGAGAATATGACCAGCCCCGCGGGAACGTCCATCGTGCTCAATCCCGGCTGGCAGTTCCGCATGGTCACCATGGCCACCTTTACCGCTGGTTCGGTACTGGTCATGTGGCTGGGTGAACAGATCACCGAACGCGGCATAGGCAACGGCATCTCACTCATCATTTTCTGCGGCATCGTGGTCGGCATTCCGCGTGGCCTCATTCAGTCCGTGGCGTTGATCCAGGCCGGCGACATGAGCATTTTCATGGCTGCCGTCATTCTGGTTTTCATGGCTGCGGTGCTTGTGGCCATCGTCTTTGTTGAAAGGGCGCAACGGCGCATACCCATCAGCTACGCCAAGCGTCAGGTGGGCCGCAAGATGTACGGTGGGCAGAACTCCCACCTGCCCTTGCGTCTCAACACCGCTGGCGTTATTCCCCCCATCTTCGCTTCTTCGCTCCTGCTGTTTCCGGCCACCATCGGCCAGTTTTCCAGCAACGAATACGTGAAGCATGCGGCGGAACTGTTTTCGCCTCACGGTGTAGCCTACAACGTGCTGTACGTGGGCCTCATGTTCTTCTTCTGCTACTTCTATACGGCCATTATCTTTGATCCCAAGGATATGGCCGAGAATCTCAAGAAGAACGGCGGGTTCATCCCCGGCATACGTCCTGGCGACAAGACGCAGGAATATGTCGACACGGTGCTTACACGGTTGACCCTTTCGGGGGCCACCTACATTTCATTGGTCTGCCTTTTGCCCATGCTGCTCATCAGCAACTTTAACGTGCCGTTCTTTTTTGGCGGCACGAGCCTGCTGATCCTCGTGGGTGTGGCCATGGACTTTATGAATCAGGTGGAGTCGCATATGATCTCCAGCCAGTACCAGGGTCTTATGGCAAAGGCGCGCAAAAGCGGCCGGCTGTAAAACAACGGGTGATTGGTAGTATGAAAAAATATCAGGGCGCGTACATCAAGAACGAGCGTGAAATAGGCTGCCTGCGCGAAGCCAACCGTATGGTCGCCAACGTTCTTGATGCAGTGGGCGACATGGTGGCCCCAGGCCTTGCAACCATGCGTCTTGAAGAGTTGGCGCGCGATATGTGTGCTGATTACAAGGTCAAACCGGCCTTTTTGGGCTACTGTGGCTATCCTTTTGCACTGTGCTGCTCGGTCAACGAACAGGTGGTGCACGGTTTTCCCTCCACGCGGCTGCTTGAGGAAGGGGACATCGTCAGTGTGGATATGGGCGTGGTCTATGAAGGCTTTGTGGGTGACGCCGCACGTACCTTTCCCGTGGGAAAGGTGAGCGACGAAGCCCGCAGGCTCATGCGAATTACCGAGGAAAGCCTCTACGTTGGCATTGAGCAGGCACGGGCAGGCAATGATGTGTACAGCATCGGCGCTGCAGTGCAGGATTATGTGGAAGCCGCCGGTTTCGGCGTGGTTCGGCGTTTTGTGGGACACGGCGTTGGCGCCAAGATGCATGAAAAGCCCGAAGTGCCCAACTTCAGGCCCGGCATGCGCGGTCTGACCCTGCAAAACGGTATGGTCATAGCCATAGAACCTATGGTGACCATGGGCACGTATGAGGTCGACGTCCTTGACGACCAGTGGACAGCGGTGACGCGCGACGGCCAGTGGGCCGCACACTTTGAACACAGTGTGGCCATAACGCCGTCCGGGCCGCAAATCCTCAGCATCTCGGATCGTGGACTCAACCGGCACACCATTGAAGGTTGACAGAACAGATAAAGCCGGATAAAGACTTTCGTTCACGCCCTATTTTTTTTGTGGGCGTCGGTCGAGCCGTTTGTGCGGTTAATGGCCGGTTGCCGGAGACTTTATCTGTCAAAGCAAAGGCTCTTATTGGAGAAATGGAATGAAAGTAAGACCTTCCGTCAAGAAAATATGCCCCAAGTGTAAGGTTATCCGGCGCAAGGGAGTGCTTCGAGTTATCTGCGAAAACCCCCGGCACAAACAGCGTCAGGGCTAGGCAGGAGACATATTGTGGCGAGAATAGCAGGTGTTGATTTGCCGCGAGGCAAGCGGGTGGACGTAGCGCTCACCTATATTTATGGCATTGGCCGTACCACGGCCATGAAAATTCTGGACACCACCGGCGTTAACTGGGAGCGTAGCATCGACGACCTCTCCGCTGACGAAGTGAACGAGATCCGTAAGGAACTCGAACAGCACTACAAGGTGGAAGGCGATCTTCGCCGTGAAGTGTCCGGTAATATTAAACGTCTTATGGACATTGGCTGCTATCGCGGCCTTCGTCACCGTCGCGGCCTGCCCGTGCACGGCCAGCGCACACACACCAACGCGCGTACCCGCAAGGGGCCCCGTCGCGGTGCGGTAGGCAAGAAGAAGTAGGCGTGCGGGCTGCGCTTGTCGCAGTTTGTAAAGCGGACGCAGCATTCGTGCTGCCGTGAGGACGAACGGATTTTCCGCCGCGCGCGGAGCATAAATCTGACAAGCTCCATCCAGAGGGATTGATATGGCCAGACCCAAAAAAGCGGTCAAGAAAAAGGAAAAGAAAAACGTGCCGGTGGGCATAGCCCACATTCAGGCTTCGTTTAACAATACCATTATTACTTTTACGGATACGCGCGGAAACGCCGTTTCCTGGGCTTCTTCGGGCCAGAGCGGCTTCAAGGGCTCACGCAAGTCCACGCCTTTCGCGGCCCAGGTGGCTGCCGAAACGGCCGCCCGTAAGGCGCAGGACAACGGCATGCGTACTGTCGGCATCTATGTGAAGGGCCCCGGCTCCGGCCGTGAAGCTGCCATGCGCGCCATTTCGGCCGCTGGCATGAAGGTCGCCTTTATTCGTGATGTCACGCCCATTCCGCACAATGGCTGCCGGCCGCCCAAGCGCCGCCGCGTCTAGACCGGCCCTGCTCCGGCAGAGCCAGTAACGTAAGAGGATTAATACATGGCCAAATATACTGAAGCCAAGTGCCGCATGTGTCGCCGCGAGGGCTGCAAGCTCTTTTTGAAGGGCGACCGCTGCTTCACTGACAAATGCGCCTACGATCGCCGCCCCTACGCTCCCGGCCAGCACGGCCGTGCCCGCAAGAAGGTGAGCGAATACGCAGTGCAGCTGCGTGAAAAGCAGAAGACGCGCCGCATTTACGGTATCCTGGAACGCCAGTTCCACGGATACTTTGTGAAAGCCGATATGCAGAAGGGTGTTACAGGCACCAACCTGCTCGTCATTCTTGAACGTCGTCTGGATAACGTGGTTTTCCGTCTCGGGTTCGCCAACTCGCGCAACCAGGCTCGCCAGCTTGTGCGTCACGGCGTGTTTACCCTCAACGGCCGCAAGGTGGACATTCCGTCCTTGCAGGTTCGTGTGGGCGACAGCATTGAAGTGCCCGAAAAGAACCGCAAAATTCCCGTGCTTGCAGAAGCGCAGGAAGTGATTGCCCGCCGTGGCTGCCCCGCCTGGCTTGAAGCCGATGGTGCTGCCTTTAAAGGCACTGTCAAGGCCATGCCGCAGCGTGACGACATCCAGTTCCCCGTCAACGAGCAGCTCATCGTCGAACTTTACTCGAAATAACCGGGGGTTCGCATGCTTATTAAACAGGGCGAACGCCTTATCAATGCGCGCAACTGGTCCGAGCTTGTCAAGCCCGACCAGATTATGCGCGAAGAAGAGACCGCCAGCGGCACACACGGCAAGTTTGTCTGTGAACCTCTGGAAAGGGGCTACGGAACCACCATTGGCAATGCCATGCGTCGCGTTCTTCTGGCCTCCCTTCAGGGCTCTGCCTTTGTGTCGGTGAAAATCATCGGCGTGCAGCACGAATTCACCAGCATCCACGGTGTGCTGGAAGACATCACTGATGTCATCCTCAACATCAAGCAGGTGCGTTTGCGCATGGACACTGAAGAGCCCCAGCGCCTGACCCTTCGCGTTGAACGCAAGGGGCCGGTCACTGCTGCCGATATCGTGCCCAACCAGCACGTTGAAGTACTCAACCCTGATTTGCACATCGCGACCCTCACCGAGGACGTGGTGCTGGAGATGGAGTTTGAGGCCCGCATGGGCAAGGGCTATGTGCCCGCTGACATGCATGAGGGTCTGGCCGATGAAATCGGCCTCATCAAGCTGGATTCCAGCTTTTCCCCTGTGCGCAAAGTTGCGTACACGGTGGAACAGGCCCGCGTGGGCCAGATGACAAACTATGACCGCCTCCTGCTGGAAGTGTGGACTGACGGCTCGCTTACGCCTGAAGACGCCATTGCATACAGCGCCAAGATCATCAAGGATCAGATATCCGTTTTCATCAACTTTGATGAACGTGTGTCCGGCGATATGCGCAATGGCGGGAGCGAAAGCGGCGAAGTTAATGAACTCCTGTTCAAGAGCATCGACGATCTTGAGCTTTCGGTACGCGCCACCAACTGCTTGCGCAGCGCCAATATAGCGCTTGTGGGCGAACTGGTGCAGCGTACTGAAGCTGAAATGCTCAAGACCAAGAATTTCGGCCGCAAATCGCTGGACGAAATCAAGAGTGTGCTGTTGAGCATGGGATTCGACTTCGGCATCAAGGTCGACTCTTTCGAAAAGAAATATCAGGAATGGAAAAGGAAGCAGCAAAATGAGGCATAGCAATTCCGGCAGGAAACTTTCACGTACTCCTGCGCACCGTAAGGCGTTGTTGCACAATCTCGCCAAGGCGCTGCTGATCCACGGCAAAATCTGCACCACGGAAATCAAGGCCAAGGAACTTCGCCGCGTTGTGGAGCCCCTGATTACCCTTGCCAAGCGCAATGACCTGCACGCCCGCCGTCAGGCCTACCGTGTGCTTAATGATCATGCCCTGGTCAAGCGTCTGTTTGATGAAATCGGCCCTGTTTTCGCTGGCGTGCCCGGCGGCTACACCCGTATCCTCAAGCTGGCCATGCCCCGTAAGGGCGACAATGCCCCCATGGCTTTTATTGAACTGACCCACAGCGCCGAAGCTGTTGCAACTGAAGCCCCCAAGGCTGCCGAAGAAGCGCCGGCCAAGCCCAAGCGTACGCGCAAGCCCAAGGCTGAAGAAGCCGGAGCTGTCACTGAAGAGGCTGGAGCCAACTAGGCAACGACTTTTCAACGACGCAGAATATATTGAAAAGGGGCGCTTCGCGCCCCTTTTCATTTTATGGCTTTGGCCATAGCACTTTGCGGTCTTTGCCCAAGCTAATTTGCGGGCTTTAGCCAAGATGGTTTGCGGTTTTTGGCCAAGGTAATTTGCACGGGCTTGACCAAGGCACGTTCATCTCTCCCAGCGCATCCTGTCTTTACGATGGCGTGATGCACGCAAAACGCTGCCTTTGCCCCCCGTTTCAGATCGCAACACCCTTTGTAGCCAGCTTAAATATAATAAGAGTTTTAGGGGGAGGGGGTGTGGGGGAGGGGACCCTTTTGCAAAAGGGTCCCTCCCCCACAAATACACCTCTCCCCCCCAAGTACTACTTTACCCAAACGTGCCGCAGCGTCAGGCTCCGGGCAGGGCCTGACGAAACCGTTGTGCGTTCAGATCATGAGGGCAGGGTAGAGTTGCCTGCGGGGAATGCAAATGAGCTGTTCGGCGTAAGGCCAAGCAAAGCTTCAGTATTTGCCCATTTCCCGCTCGACTTCCTTGGGGTTGGCGAGCAATTCTTCATGGATTTTTTTGGCGAAACTGTCGGGATAGATTTCCTCATGGCCAGCGGTGACGCCGGTGAGGATTTCCTCGGCTACTGATTCCGGGCTGGCCTTGGCCATGGCAAGCCCTTCGGTCATGCGGGTGTCGACGGGGCCAGGATACACGCCGACAACAGCGGTCTTCTGGCCTGACAGCGCGGCGCGTACGCCTTGTGTCAGCGAATGCAGGGCGGCCTTGGACGCACAGTACGTGCCTATGGATGGCATGTTCACAAGGCCGATGACAGAAATGATGTTTACGATGCACCCGCCGCCATTTATACCAAGGATGGGGGCAAAGGTGGTGCACATGGCATGCGTGCCAAAGTAGTTGACCTCCATTTCCCTTCTGGCGTTTTGCTGACTGCCCAGCAGGCCGCAGCCTCCGGTTCCGGCATTGTTCACAAGCAGGGTAACATCCCTGGCAACCATGGCGGCTTTTTCGATGTTGGCGGTATTGCAGATATCAAGCTTGAGTTTGCTGATCCTGTCATTGGCGGGCAATGCATCGAGAGACGTGATATCGCGCGCGCAGGCGTATACTCTGGCTGCTCCAGCGGCGAGAAAGGCAGTGACGAGCGCCTTGCCTATGCCGCCGTTGGCGCCTGTCACCAGGATAATCTGATCTTTTATGTTCATGACTGTTCTCCTTGTCAGAATAGTGCCATATGGGTTCAAAGCAGCGGCGTGGCGCTTTTCAGGCCGGGCCGCCGCGCATGTGGGAAAAAAGAGTCTTTCAAATGGTCTGAGTGTCTGACTCTCATGATTATAGGGTCGGCTGTACTGCGAAAATTGTCAAATGCGCTTGCGTCAGCACCGCCAGGCTTTCCTTTTAGCGTCCTGGTTTTGACCTTTGACCAGTAAAAGCGCATACTGTATAAATTATTTTGCTGAAATAACGTATAATGAGGAGACGCGCATGAAGCTTTTGGAAAAAGCCCGCGCCGCAGGCTGAGCTGCCAAACTTGCTCCAGGGGCCCTGGAGCGTTTGTTGCGCGGTCTGCCCTCCGGCTCAAGGCCCGACCTGGAAGCCCGTGTGCTGGCTGGCCGCGCCCGTAATGAGGACGCCGTGGTTCTGACCGTGCCGCCAGGGCGCGCGCTGGTGCAGACAGTGGATATTCTTGCGCCCATCGTCAACGACGCTTTCAGCTTTGGCCGCATTGCCGCAGCCAATGCCCTTTCTGACGTGTACGCCATGGGCGGTGAACCCTGGAGCGCCATGAACGTGGCTTTTTTTCCTCAGGCTTTGGCCGAGGACGACCCCCAGGGTATTCTTGAGTCCATCCTGCGCGGTGGACTTGACGCCATGAACGAGGCCGGGGCAGTGCTTGCCGGCGGCCACACGGTGCAGGACGACGAACTCAAGTACGGGCTCGCCGTGACCGGCATCATTGATCCCGCGCACATGGCCCGCAATGACGGGCTTGCGCCAGGCCAGAAGCTGCTTCTGACAAAGCCCCTGGGTACGGGCGTGCTGGCTACGGCTGTCAAGGCGCGCTGGGACGGCGCAGAAGAAAGTGAAGCCGAAGTCGCCCGCTGGTGCTCCCGCCTGAACAGCGTGGGGGGCGAAGTGATCCGCATGCTCAAGATCGTGGCCGCAACAGATATCACAGGCTTTGGCCTTGGGGGGCATGCGCTTGAAATGGCGCAGGCCTCGGGCGTCTGCGTGGTGCTTGACGCCGAGGCCTTGCCGCTTTTGCCGCGTGCGCTGGAATATGCGCGTGACGGGCTTATCCCGGCGGGCAGCCATTTGAATCGCAAGCACTGCTCCTGCGCGACCTTGGTCGAAGAGGGCGTGGACGAAGCGGTGGAAAGCCTCGCCTTTGACGCCCAGACCTCCGGAGGCCTGCTGCTGGCCGTGCAGCCCCATCAGGTTGAACAGGCGCAACAATTGCTGCTGGCAGGCGGAGATCTGGCCTGCCTGGTGGGCGAGGTTGTGGAGGCCAGGCCCGACGGCAAGGCTCTGGTGCTGCGTTAGGGGGCGGATGGGTAATAAGTTTTGTGGGGGAGGGACCCTTTTGCAAAAGGGTCTCCTCCCCCACGCCCCCACCCCCTAAAACCTTTACTGTATTTTAGTATGGCCAAAGTTTTATCTGGTTTGAAGCGCGGACGGAGCAGGGACTGCGTATTTCAGGCAGAAAGCTATTGGGTCGGGAGTCATGTAGCTTTGCTGCTACCGCCACGACCCATGCAGGTGGCCCGCGCGGGCAGTCCCACCCCATGCCCCGGTTTGGCCCGGCCATCGCTGGCTTTGAAAAAAAGTGAGCGCGGCTGTGGCGCGCGCTTCAGGAGCGTGCCTGCCGCTTTTTTTTGCTTTGCCTGTTGCCATTGTTTTGGATGACATTAGTATTTAAGAGTTACGTTTTTGGCACCGATTCCACACGCGCCGCCACGCGTCTCGCACTTCCGGCGGAGCAGGTCGCGGCTTGCGGGCCGGGCGCAAGTGTGCTATGGAAACACGCTTTGCGAGAGTGGCGGAATTGGTAGACGCACTGGACTTAGAATCCAGCACCATAGGTATGGGGGTTCAAGTCCCCCCTCTCGCACCATCACGTCCACCCATAAAAGGAGCCCCTCGTGGAATATAGCGCTGAAGATATCTCGCCGGTTAGAAAAAAGGTCGTCATCACCACGGAACCCCAGGAAGTCGAAGCCGCCATTATGGGGGCGGTCGCCCTGTATAAAACCTCCGTGCAGGTTGACGGTTTCCGCAAGGGCAAAGTCCCGGCCTCGGTTATTGAACAGCGCTTCCGCGACAAGATCTATGAAGAGGCCCGCCAGGACCTCATCAATGTGCACATCAATGACGTGATGCAGAAGCTCGACGTCTCGCCGCTTTCCGGCCTTGATGTGGACACGCCCGACACCTTTGATCGCGGCAAGGGCTTCTCGTACACCATCGAATTTGAAGTTCTGCCCACCTTTGACGTGCCCCCCTACGAAGGTATGGATGTGGAGCAGGAAAAAGTGGTGCTGGACGAAAAAGAAGTGCAGGACGTGATTGATCGCATCCTGCGCGACCGCGCCGAGCTTGTGCCCGTGGACGGCGCAGGCCCCGCCGTGGACGGCCAGATAGCCACCGTTGACTTTGCCGCCTTTGATAACGGCGAGCCCATTGAAGGCGTCAAGGCTGAAAGCTTTGACCTGGCCCTTGGTGAACGTCAGGCTCTGGAAGATTTTGAAGCCCTGGTCAAGACCGTGAAGTACGGCGAAGAAGGCGAAGGCGAAATCCGTTTTCCCGATGATTTTCTTGCCAAGGATCTGGCGGGCAAGACCGTGACCATGAAGGTCAAGGTGCACGCCATCAAGGAACGCAAGCTGCCCGAACTCAACGACGAGCTTGCCAAGACCCTTGGCCTCGAAAGCGTGGACAAGCTGAAAGAAACCATTGCCAACAGCTACATCCAGAGCCGTACCAATCTGAGCAAGAGCATGGCGCAGAAAAACCTGCTGGACGCCCTGCTCAAGATGGTGCAGTTTGAATTACCCCCCAGCCTTGTGGAAACCCAGATGAACACACTGCTGGGCGACATGGCCGCCAGGCTGGAGCGTCAGGGCCGCAGCCTGGAAAGCCTTGGCAAGAGCATGGAAGAACTTCGTAAAGAAACCCAGCCCCAGGCCGATGAGCTGGCCCGCTCCCAGGTTCTGCTGCTTTCCATCGCCAAGAAGGAAGGGCTGGACGTTACCGACCACGAAGTCACCACACAGATTTACCAGCTTGCCATGCGCACTGGCGAAGATTTCAAGTCCCTGCGCGAGCAGTACGAACGCTCGGGCATGATCTTCGTGCTGCGTGATCGCATGCTGGCCGACAAGGCCATGGATATTGTATACGCCAAGGCCAATGTCAAAGAAGTGGAGCCAAAAGGCCCCGACGCCGCGCCAGACGCATCCGCCAGCGCTCAGCCCGGCGACAAGGAAGACAAATAAGAATAAGGGAAGGCGGCCCTAAGGCCGCCTTTTGCTTTTTTTGCGGCCCGGGTGTTTACCGGGCTGCCATATCCGGCCCTTGAGGCCATGTAGTGAGGCTCACATGTCGCTAGTTCCTATGGTTATTGAAACCACTGGCCGTTCCGAACGCGCCTATGATATCTACTCGCGCCTGCTCAAGGACCGCATCGTTCTGCTGGGTTCCGAGGTCAACGACACCGTGGCCTCGCTCATCTGCGCGCAGCTGCTTTTCCTTGAATCGCAGGACCCGGAAAAAGAAATCAATCTTTACATCAACTCCCCTGGCGGATCGGTTACTGCCGGTCTTGCCATTTATGATACCATGCGCTTCATTTCAGCGCCTGTTTCCACAGTGTGCATGGGTCGGGCGGCCAGCATGGGCGCCTTCCTTCTGGCCGCAGGCAAGCCTGGCATGCGCTTTGCCCTGCCCAACAGCCAGATCATGATCCATCAGCCCTCGGCGGGCTATCAGGGGCAGGCCACGGATATTGAAATCCATGCCCGTGAGGTGCTCCGCCTCAAGGAACGCCTCAACCGCATGCTTGCCGAACATACCGGCCGCCCCTTCAAGGATATCGTCAAGGCGACCGAACGCGATAACTTTTTGACTCCTGAAGAAGCCAGAGATCTGGGCATCATTGACCGCGTGCTGACTTCGCGCCACGAGATGGCTCAGGAAAAGAGCGAATAATATGGCCAAGAACGACAAACCCACGGTCAGCGAACCTTTGACCTGCTCCTTTTGCGGGCGCAGCGAGCTTGAGGTGCGCAACCTTATCGTGCAGGACGGCGCAAGCATCTGCGACAAGTGCGTCAAAGCCTGCAACGACATCATCGCGCGCGATCAGGTGGAAAGCACCGAGGGCGACGAGCGCCTGCTGTCGCCGCAGGAAATCAAGGACAGACTTGACCAGTACGTCATCGGACAGCACGAGGCCAAAAAGATTCTTTCCGTGGCTGTGCACAACCACTACAAGCGCGTGTTCTACGCTGACGCCCTGGGCGATGACGGCGTGGAGCTTGAAAAAAGCAATATCCTGCTGGTCGGGCCTTCGGGCAGCGGCAAAACCCTGCTGGCCAAAACCCTGGCCCGCGTGTTGCGCGTGCCCTTTGCCATTGCCGACGCCACAACCCTGACGGAAGCCGGGTATGTGGGCGAAGATGTGGAAAACATTCTGGTGCAGCTTCTCCAGAATGCGGACTACGATCTTGAAGCCGCCAGCAAGGGCATCATTTATGTGGACGAAATCGACAAGATTTCCCGCAAGGGCGACGGCCCGTCCATTACGCGCGACGTGTCGGGCGAGGGCGTGCAGCAGGCCCTGCTGAAAATCATTGAAGGCACCGAGGCCAACATTCCGCCCAAGGGGGGCCGCAAGCACCCGCAGCAGGAATTCATCCGCATGAACACGAACAACATCCTGTTCATCGTGGGCGGCGCCTTTGTGGGGCTGGACAAGATTGTTGAATCGCGCATGAGCGGCGGGGCCATGGGCTTTGGCGCCAAGGTGCGCGCCAGCAAGGAAATGCCCCTGAGCGAACTGCTGGACAGGATTCACCCGCAGGATCTGGTGAAGTTCGGCCTTATTCCCGAATTTGTGGGCCGCATACCCATCATCACCCATGTGGATGAACTGGACGAAGCTGATCTCGTGCGTATTCTCACGGAACCCAAAAACGCCCTGGTGCGTCAGTACCAGAAGCTGTTCGGGTTCGAGAACGTGACCCTGCGGTTTACGCCCAACTCCCTCAAGGCCATTGCCGCCAAGGCCATTGAGCGCAAAACCGGCGCGCGCGGTCTGCGCAACGTGATGGAACGCACCATGCTCGACATCATGTTCAAGCTGCCCTCCATGCCCAACGTGCGTGAATGCCTTATCAATCAGGCCGTCATTGACAAGGGCAAGGAACCTGTGCTGCTGTTCGGCGAGGCTGGCGAAAGCCCGGCCACAAAGGGCGGCCAGGCGCAGGCCAGCGGCAACTCCGCGTAAAGCCGCCTGATCCCGGCCCATATGCTGTTACGGGCGCGTGCTGTGGCACGTCGCCCGGCAGCCACATCTCTGCATCTCTGCGCGAATTTTTTTAAAGTTCGCGCAGAGCAGTTTACCATTATCGGTAAAACTGCTCTAATCTCCCAGGTTCGGGGCCCATTTGCGCCCCAATATGGCCTTTCAGGGGAAAACTATGACTGAATCCGAACGCGGCACTGTAAAATACGTGGATCTGCCCATCATGCCTTTGCGCGAGGTGGTCATGTTTCCGCGTTCCATCATGCCGCTTTTTGTAGGGCGTGAAGCCTCCATCAAAGCTATAGAGGCCGCGCAGGCCAGCTTCAGCAAGCAGATTTTTCTGGTCGCCCAGCTAGAGCCGGAACTGGAAAAACCCGACGCTTCGGATCTTGCCCCCGTGGGCGTGGTCAGCAAGGTTCTTCAGATGCTGCGCCTGCCCGACGGCACCATCAAGGTGCTTTTTGAGGGCATGTACCGCGCCAACTGGAACGATTTGCGCGATGACGAGCAGTGCGCCATGGTGCGCGTGAGCCGTCGCAACGAGTGGCAGAGCCGCCCCGATGAGCGTGAGGCCCTGGTGCGCGCCGTGCATGAAGCGCTGGAAGAATTTGCCAAGAACAACAAAAAGCTCTCGCAGGAATCCGTGCTTTCCATGATGGCTCTGCACGATTCCGGCTCGCTGGCCGACGCCATCATCCCCAATCTCAAGGTGGACTACCGCAAAAAGCAGGAAGCCCTTGAACTGGACGACGTGACCGAACGTCTGGAACTTGCCTACGAGATGCTGCACGGCGAAGTTGCGCTGGCCTCTGTGGAAAAGCGCATCAAGAACCGCGTCAAGGTGCAGATGGAGCGCAACCAGCGCGAATACTATCTGAACGAGCAGATCAAGGCCATCAACAAGGAAATGGGGCGCGACGACGATCCCATGGCCGAAGTGGACGAGATCGAGCAGAAGATCAAGGACCGCGACATGCCCGAAGAGGCGCGTCAGAAGGCCCTTGCAGAAGCCAAGAAGCTGCGCAGCATGCCGCCATCGGCCGCCGAATATACGGTGGTGCGCAATTACGTGGACTGGATCCTCGACCTGCCCTGGAATGACCTCAAACAGATAGATATTGATATCGAAAAGGCGCGCGCCATTCTTGACGGCGACCACTACGGCCTGGAAAAACCCAAGGAGCGCATCCTTGAGTATCTGGCCGTGCAGAAGCTTTCGCACGGGCTCAAGGGCCCCATTCTCTGCCTTGTGGGCCCCCCCGGCGTGGGCAAGACGTCGCTGGCCAAATCCGTGGCCAGAGCCACGGGGCGCGATTTTGTGCGCCTGTCGCTGGGCGGCGTGCGCGATGAAGCCGAAATCCGCGGGCACCGTCGCACCTATGTGGGGGCGCTGCCGGGCAAGATCATCCAGTCACTCAAGAGGGTGAAGTACAATAACCCCCTGTTCTGCCTGGATGAAGTGGACAAGATGACCTCCGACTACCGAGGGGATCCCTCCTCGGCCCTGCTGGAGGTTCTGGATCCGGAACAGAACCACACCTTTATGGATCACTATCTGGACCTGGAATACGATCTGTCCAAGATATTCTTCATAACCACGGCCAACTCGCTGCACACCATTCCCGTGCCCTTGCTGGACCGCATGGAGATCATCGAGCTCAACAGCTACCTTGAGACGGAAAAACGCCACATAGCCCGGCATTTTCTCCTGCCGCGCCAGATTGAGGAGCACGGCCTCAAGGAAAGCAATATCCGCGTGTCGGACAATGCCATCCTTGAGATCATCCGTTCCTACACCCGCGAGGCCGGTGTGCGTAACCTTGAGCGCGAAATTGCCGCCCTGTGCCGCAAAACCGCCATCAAGCTTGTGGAAGAGGACAACCTGGACAAGTGCGTCAATATTTCGCGCCAGAGCCTGCCCTCCATTCTGGGCGTCAAAAAATACCGGCATGACGAACGCGAGGCCGAGCCGCAGGTGGGCGTGTGCGCCGGGCTTGCCTACAACCAGCGCGGCGGCGAAATACTGCTGGTGGAAACCACCCTCATGGCCGGTTCCGGCCACGTGGTCACCACGGGCAAACTGGGCGAAGTCATGACCGAGTCGGCCAAGGCCGCGCTTTCCTATGTGCGTTCGCGGGCCGAAGTGCTTGGGCTTGATACCCGCTTCCACCGCAAGGTGGACATCCACGTCCATGTGCCCTCCGGGGCCACACCCAAGGATGGCCCCTCGGCTGGCATCACCCTGGCCACGTCCATCACGTCGGCCCTGCTGGGCATACCCGTGCGCAACGACGTGGCCATGACAGGTGAAATATCCCTGCGTGGGCGCGTGCTGCCCATTGGCGGCCTGCGTGAAAAGCTGCTGGCCGCGCGCCGCAGCGGCATCAAAAAGGTGCTCATGCCCCGCGACAACGAAAAAGACCTCAAGGAAGTGCCCGATGAGGTGCTGAAAGACCTTGAAATCGTTTTTGTGGATCATGTGGACGAAGTGCTGCCTCAGGCCCTGGACGCCAGCGCGGAGGAGATTTTCTCCGGTCGTGCGACGGCCCAGCCCATTTGCCGCATCCTGCGCCCCGAAAAGCACGAAGACGAAACCAAAAAACAACCCGCGCAATAGCGCCGGGTACGTTGCGATACTTTGTGGAGAGGGGTGAAATACTTTGTGGGGGAGGGACCCTTTTGTAAAAGGGTCTCCTCCCCCACGCCCCCACCCCCTAAAACTTTTATCGTAAGTTAGGCATGTTACCGTTGAAAAAGGGTAACTGTTTTAGCGCCAGACAATAATAGAAACGCATAAACCCGCCATTGGCGGGTTTATGCGTTGATGGGTATATGCGCCGGATTGGAGCCGCGCCGCTGCCGCCGGGCAGGAGACGCACTTTTGCCGCCAGACAGGAGACGCACCGCTGCCGCCGGACAGGAGACGCACCGCTGCCGCCGGATTGGAGCCGCGCCGCTGCCGCCGGGCAGGAGACGCGCCGTTGCCGCCAGATAGGAGGCAGCCGTTGCCGCCAGACAGGAGACGCGCCGCTGCCGCCAGACAGGAGACGCACCGCTGCCGCCGGGCAGGAGACGCACTTTTGCCGCCAGATAGGAGGCAGCCGTTGCCGCCAGACAGGATGGACGAGCTCGGGGCTTTTGCAGGGGGGAATATGGGCAGGCAATGTCGTCAATGGTCTGACAAGGTGACAGTAATCGTATATAACTTACTTAAATTTAATAATAAAAGTTTTCTGGCAAGACCTTTGCAAACAAAGGGCACGACAGCGTCATCATTGTGCATCCCATTGTTTCTGGAGGTCCGGCATGTTTTTTTTACTCGGTGGTCAGGAAAAAAAGGCTCGCAAAGCTGAAAAGCAGGCGCGTGTGTCAGACGCCACCGCGCGTATTCGTGAAGTGTTTCTGGCCGGGCGATTCCCCGTGGTGACCACGCATCAGGTGGAAGGGCGGCGTATTGCCAAGGTGCTGGGGCTCGTGTGCTGCCGGGGTTTTGACTCCGAGGAAGCTTTTTTCGGCATGGCGGCGCGCGCCATGAACAAAGGCGCGCAGGCCATCGTGGGCTACAATGAAAACGTCGCCTTTCACCCGGACGGCAGCAAGTATTTTTCCTGCTTTGGCACGGCGGTCATGTTTGAATATGACCCCGCTGATCCGGAAGCGTTGCCCATCATGTTGCAGCACAAATTCAGGGCGCAGGAACAGCTTTCGGCGATCAATGAAGTTATTTAGAAAAGTCTCAGAGTAGGGCGGCTTCACGTTGAAGCTGTTCTGGCGGTTGCGGCGCAGACGCTTGCGGGTCGTGCGCGTAACATTGCCGCGTATAGTTCACATTGGGCTGTCCCTTTGTTCAGGTGTTTCAGCCCATAAGCCTCAGGCGTGTGCCCGCCAGAAGGCCAGCAAAAGCCCCCGTCCACTGGACGGGGGCTTTTGCGTTATCGATCTGTCCCCTTGCGGGAAAAGAACCTATATTTCGCCTTTTTCCATCATTTCGGCTACCTGGGCCACGTCCTTGTCGCCACGGCCAGACAAATTGACCAGCAGTATGGCGGTGTCGGGCATGGCAGGGGCCATCTTCATGGCCTGTGCCAGAGCGTGCGAAGACTCAAGCGCGGGAATGATGCCTTCACTCCTGGACAGGGCAAAAAAGGCGTCCAGGGCTTCCTTGTCCGTAATGCTGACGTATTCGGCGCGTCCCGCGTCCTTGAGCATGGAATGCTCAGGCCCAACGGAAGGGTAGTCCAGCCCGGCGGAGATGGAATACACCGCCGCGGCGTCGCCCTTTTCGTCCTTGAGCATATAGGAGTTGAAGCCGTGCAGCACCCCTGGCTCGCCAAGGCAGAGCGAAGCGGCGTGCTGGCCGTATTCCTTGCCCACCCCTCCGGGTTCCACGCCAATGAGGCGCACGTCCGCGTCGTCCAGAAAGCCGGAAAAAATGCCGATGGCATTGGAGCCGCCGCCCACGCAGGCCAGGACAGCGTCAGGCAGGCGGCCACTGGTTTCAAGCATCTGGGCGCGGGCTTCACTGCCCACGATGGCCTGGAACTGCCGCACCATAAAAGGGTAGGGGTGCGGGCCCACGGCCGAGCCGAGCACGTAGAACATTTCATCGTCAGCTACCCACAGCCCCAGAGCTTCGTCCACGGCTTCCTTGAGGGTGCGCTGTCCTGACGTGGCGGCAACCACTTTGGCTCCGAGCATGCGCATGCGGATGACGTTGAGGCGCTGGCGCTCCATGTCCACCTCGCCCATGCAGATGGTGCACTCGAGCCCCATCAGGGCCGCGGTGGCCGCAGTGGCCACGCCATGCTGCCCCGCACCGGTTTCAGCGATGACGCGCGTTTTCCCCATTCTTTTGGCCAGCAGGCACTGCCCAAGGGTGTTGTTGATTTTGTGCGCGCCAAGATGGTTGAGGTCTTCGCGTTTAAGCCATATCTGCGCGCCGCCAAGCGCGCGGCTCAGGTTGGCGCAGTGAAAAACCGGGCTGGGGCGGCCTGTATAATGAAGAAAAAGGTCGTCCAGTTCGCGCAGAAATCCGGGATCGGCCAGGGCAGCCTCCATGGCCGCAGTCAGCTCGTCCAGGCGGGCCTTGACGGAATCAGGAACAAACTGGCCGCCGTAAGCGCCGAAAAAACCGCTGCTGTCCGGTTTGCCATGTGGGGCGGAATGCTGGCTCATGTACTCTCCTTGCTGTAAGAAAACACTGATTAAGGAGCCTCTTGGAAACGCGCTGGTATTTCCTTTGGCAAGGCGCGATCTTTTTTTGAAGCAGAGTGGACTCTTCCGTCCTCGACTGTTTCAAAAAAAGGGAAGCAAAGCCGCCAAACGGAATAAATCAGCGTTTCCCCAAAGCTCATGGGTGCGTAGTTGTGTCGCCGTCATTGTACCGCTGTCAGGGCAAGGCACGCAGAAGTGCAGCCTGTCGGCCACGGCAGGTGCTTGTCCCGAAAACGGTAAACGCCGGAAAACGGTTCTCACTCTGGCTTTTTGGGCCTGCTGTGTCAAGATATGCGCTGGCGCTGGCATCTTGCGACTTTGATAGCAACCGCCACGAACTTGTGATTTTGAGCGCTGTCTTGCCGCTGAAAGCGGTTTCGCTTATGCTTGTCAGGGCGGCGGTAGTCCGCGCCAGGGAGGTCTAATGCTGGACGAAAAATTTACTGGCAACGGCAAAGTGGTGCTGCTGGGCGGCGGCGGAAAAATCTATACGGACGTCGCGGCCCGTTTTGTGCGCAGCGAGCGTGAACTTGAAGACATCGTGGCCTCGCCTTATTCCAAAAAAATCGTTGAGAATATCCTGTCGTCCGGACACCGGGCTGCGCTGGAATTTGATTTTTTCATCTTCGGCCTTGAGGGATATTCGCGCGTGACGGAAACCCAGCTTGTGCGCAAGCGCCTGGCCTCCTATCTTATCAAGTCCGGCCGGGCAGAACTGGGCGGAAAACGCCGGTATTCAGTGGTGTATCCGCGTAATGCGGCGGAATTTACCGCGCAGGTGACCCTGCCCGACGGCGGCACTGTCAATCTGAGCGGGCGCGATCTGGCCGATCTTGGCCGCCAGTGGTACGATGCCGGGCTCGATGCCGGGCTGCCCGAAGAAGATCTGCGCTATCTGAAGCCCCAGGCCACGGAATTCAAGGCCATTGTGGGCATGAACGCCCACGCCCTGCTGGACTGGTTTTCCATCCGCTGTTGCCGCAACGCCCAATACGAGATCAGGCATCTTGCGTGGCAGATGCTGAACCTGTGCCGCAAGGCTGCCCCCGACCTTTTTGCCGGTGCAGGCCCCAATTGCGTGCAGATGGGCTACTGCCCTGAAAACGCGCTCCAGAATGCGCGGTGTAGGGGCCGCATCATCACCAAGGACGAGGCCATGGCGCTGTTGCGCGCCAACAGGAATGCCGAGGGAACACCTCCCGCTGCCGACGAATTTGTCGGAGAGTGAGTTTTTCGGCGCAAATGTGCTCACCTGTTGTGCAGGGCGCTTCGTGCGCAACGCCCTGTGGCCCGTTTCTCATAAAGGCCCTGGCCGTGAGCCGGGGCAGCCACCCGTAAGGGCCTCTTCAGCCTGAACTGCCCTGGCGTTTGCGCGGGCCGCCGCCGCACTCGCCGCCTGATTGAAAAAGCGGAGCCGGAACCCGTGTTCCGGCCCCGCCGTGATATCCGCGAGCGGTGTTTTGCGTAGGCCTACGCTTGTGATGGGGTCGTACCCTTTCCCGATGTTTCTAGAGCAGATCAACTTTGAAATGCTTCACATTTCAAAGTTTTCATTCAGCCGAAAAATGCGATTTGCGGCTGAATCCACGCCACGTTGTGGCGCGCGGTACTTTCGTACAGCGTTAGAGTATTTACACTTTTTCAAAGTTGAAATGCTCTATGGGGCTGGCCGGGCCGTTTCTTCTGATGACGGGCCATTGACGACCGCGCCTATCATGACGCCCAGATGCCCCATGGCAAGGGCCAGCCACCAGACGCGATAGAAGTCGTGTCCAAAGATGCCGTTAAACAGCCATGCCACAAAGCCTATCCAGAACCATGCCGTCATGCGCCAGTAAATGCCCGTTCTTCCGTAAGCGCGCTCGGCCAGAAGTTGCGGCCGGATGCGTTGATAGCCCCACCAACTGAAGCCCAGCAGAAAGATCATGCCGAACGTGAAGCCCACCAGACCGTGCGCGTACAGCATGTCAAGGTAGAGGTTGTGCGGATGGCTGATAGTGATAAGGTCTTTTTCCGGCGTGAGACCAAGAGCGCGAAAGGCTGCATTATACTGTCCGGCTCCGGACCCGAACCACGGGTGTTCGAGAAAGACGCGCCAACCCATCTTCCACAGGCTCCATCTGCCGTCACCCAGCACCTCGTCCATGCCGGCGCGGCCCTGAGCCTGAAGGATCAAAAAAAGGGCCGCACTGGCGTAGAGCAGGCTTTTTATCCGGTTGCCCGTGTCTGCCAGTAAACACCACAGACCCAGAGCCGCTGCAATGGCCAGCGCGCCGCTACGGCTTGCCGCGCCCGCGAGCAGAAAAAACGCGGGCCACAGGGTTGCCGTGTAGAGCAGCAGTGCGGGCAGGCGTGAGAACCACTGACGTAAAATGTACCACAGGCTGAGCGCGGGAATCAGGGCAAGGGCAATGTAGTTGCCCACCTCGTAATCGTCAAAACTGCCTGTGAGGCGTCCGCAGTTTGGCGGGTAGCCCATAAGAAAATCTTTGCCGGTCAGGGCCTGGTATATGCCGTCCAGCCCCTGCCAGAAAACGGCCAGAACACTGGCCCACACCAGCCGGAGCAGGTCTTTTTCATTGCGCACGCACTCCATGGCGATAAAGGGCAGAATAAAGCCCTTGTTCAGGCCGGAACTGGCATGCAGCAGTGAAGAACCCACGTTGCTGGAAAAGACGACGCCAATAAGAACCATAAGCCCGAAACAGACAAAGAGCGGCCAGGCTCCGAGCCGCCGCAGCACGCTGTTCTGCCAGTTGTGACGGTAGTAGAGGGCAAGAAAAACCAGGCAGACCAGGGGCATGATGTCCCGGATAGCGTAGCCCATAGGAAACGTGACCAGTGAGATCCAGAAGGACCAGAACAGACAGGAAAACCAGCGCTCGGCCGGAGGGGATTGCCGGAAAGCCCCTGCCTGCACACGAAAGGCGTCCAGACGGGCTTTACCGTATTCCAGCAAGTTATACACTGTCCCTCCATACCGAAAAAAAGGTATACGTTTGTAACCTATTTATAATAACTCGCGAGCCCAGGCAATTCAAGTGGGGCAAAAACCTTGCCATCTGATGGCAGGCAAAATATACTAAGCTAATTCGTTAGCTTACTATGAGGACACCATGGCACGATTTACAGGATTT
The DNA here is from genome assembly GCF_034006445.1 of Desulfovibrio sp. Lineage (NCBI taxonomy): Bacteria > Pseudomonadati > Thermodesulfobacteriota > Desulfovibrionia > Desulfovibrionales > Desulfovibrionaceae > Desulfovibrio > Desulfovibrio sp. Next base: position 87,164 of record NZ_JAVESS010000009.1, read on the forward strand.
GATGAGGTTTACAGCGCTCTTTATGTTGATTTCGACAATATTTTTACCCGATTCCTTGAAATTGACCCCGAAGCCGCACGGGCTTTTGGTTCCGCGCCCTACCGCTGGGTGCGCTGGATAGAAAATCACGCCTTGCGCATTCTTTATGGTGAAGGCGTACGCCGTCGCATTCTGAAACGCATGTGCTATCTTAATCCGCAGCGATATCAGGAATTTCGCAATTTCTTTATCCGCAGCGCCTTTCAGGTGGTGGACTGTCCGCCACTCACGTCGCGGGGCAAAACCAGCACGGACATCCATCTGGTCATGGACTGCATGGATGATCTTTCACATTCAACCAAGTTTGACGAATTTATCATTCTTTCAGGGGATGCCGATTTTACGCCCCTGCTTATCCGCCTTCAGGAGCATGCCCGCCGCACGCTTGTGCTTTCAGTGGGGTACTCCTCCCCGGCGTATACGGCCGCCGCATCCTGGCGCATCCGCGAAGACTGGTTTTTACAGCAGGCCCTGCGTGACGACCGTGATGACCTTGACGGCGAAGCGGTGTACGCTGCCGGAAAATCGGTTCCCAACGCCTTGCCGCATGCCCGTAAAATCGACGCGGTGGAGAGCAACGGCTACGGCACCCGGCATGAGGATATCCCACTGGATGGGCCGGAAAATACCGATCCCACCCCTGGCAATACGTGGTAGGCGCAGTCTTGCCTACCGCTTTTTGGCAACCCCTGTGCTTGACGCAGGGCGCGCCCAACGCTAAAGAAGAACACGCTCTTTTCTGGCTGCCCGCCCCGTACTGGTGGCACTGCGCATTCCGGTAAAAACGGTCCAATTGTGGTCTGTTTGCCGCATCAGCGGTATGCGGAGCTGGCGTCCCCCCACAGACGCCGTGGGCGGCGGGCTTTGAAGGAAACCATTTTAGGAGGTCCCATGCTTCGCCGAATTGCCCTCGCCATGATTGGTCTCGTCCTTATGTGCAGTCCCGCTTTGGCGGCTGATAAAATCATCATTGCCAGCGACTGCACCTGGCCGCCGATGGAAATGCTTGATGCCAACAAGAAACCCGAAGGCTACTCCACCGACTACCTGCGTGCCATTGGCAAGGCAATAGGGGCGGACATGGAAGTGCGCAACGTGGCCTGGGACGGCATCTTCAGCGGAATAACCACTGGCCAGTACGATGTTGTGGCCTCTTCCGTCACCATTACGCCCGAGCGCCAGCAGCAGTTTGACTTTACCGACCCGTACTATGAAGTGGTGCAGGCCGTGGTCGTGCCCGAAGGCAAGAGCGTCAAGAGTCTTGCCGATCTCAAGGGCAAAAAGGTCGGCGGTCAGATAGGCACCACCGGCATCTTTGTGCTGCGCAAGGCCAACGTGGGCGCCGACATCAAGGAATATGACGATGTGGGCCTGGCCATGCAGGATCTCATGAACAATCGCATTGACGCTGTCATCTGTGACGATCCCGTTGCCATGTACTATGCCAACAAAAAGGCTGACACCGCTGGCAAGCTGAATCTTTCGTTCAAGACCGACGAAAAGGAATACTACGGCTTCACCGTGCGCAAGGGCCGCAAGGAGCTTGTTGAAAAGCTCAACAAGGGCATCAAGCAGGTGAAGGCGTCTGGCGAAGAAGCCAAAATTATTGAAAAATGGATGGGCAAAACCAACTAGCCCATAAAAAGCGCTGCTGATATCCGCCAGCAACGTTTTGTCGCACGTTAAGGAGGTTTCATGATCCGTCGACTTACTCTTGCCCTGCTGACCCTGGCCCTACTTTGCGGTCAGGCAGTGGCCGCCGAAAAATATATTGTGGCCACAGACTGCACCTGGCCCCCCATGGAATATCTTGATGAAAACAAGCAACCCGTGGGCTTTGACGTGGACTTCATCACTGAAGTCGGCAAGGCTGCCGGATTTGAAGTTGATGTGCGCAATATCGCCTGGGACGGTATCTTCGGCGGTGTGGCCACCGGCCAGTACGACATCGTGGCCGCTGCCACCACCATTACGCCCGAACGCCAGAAGCAGTTCGATTTCTCCGATCCTTACTATGAAGTGGCGCAGGCGGTTGTGCTGCCCGCTGGCAAGAGCATCAAGAGCCTTGAAGACCTCAAGGGCAAAAAGGTCGGCGGCCAGATTGGCACCACCGGCGTGTTTGTTGTGCGCAAGTCCGGCGTGCCCGTGGACCTCAAGGAATACGACGATGTGGGCCTGGCCATTCAGGACATGCTCGGCGGACGCATTGACGCCGTCATCTGCGATGACCCTGTTGCCATGTACTACGCCAACAAGAAGGCCGACACCGCTGGCAAGCTGAACCTTTCGTACAAGACCGACGAAAAGGAATACTACGGCTTCACCGTGCGCAAGGGCCGCAAGGACCTTGTTGAAAAGCTGAACAAGGGCATCAAGGCAGTGAAGGCTTCCGGCATTGAAGCAAAGCTGCTTGAAAAGTGGATGGGCGCCTCCAAGTAGTCAGGCTCCGCCGCCATGATTTTACAGGGCGTCCGGGCCGCAAGGCCCGGACGCCGTAGCCGTATTGACCTGAAGGATTGAGATGCACGACAAAAAAGATGGAAGCAAGGGCAATATCATCATGGTCACGGATGGGGCTTCCATCCCTGATCCTCGTGAATGGCGTCTGATAAACGCATGGTCTATTGCTCTGGTAGGGGCCATTTCCACTTTGTTCGCCCTGTGCCTCTGCTGGCCCGAGCCCTATTTGCGGATTTTGCTCTATTTGCCTGACGGCATTTTGATTACCTTTAAGATCACCGTTCTTTCCATATGCTGTGCTGTGCCTCTGGGGCTCTTGACGGGCCTTGGGCGCATTTCAAACAATCGGCTTATCAATCTCATCGCCTCCACCTATGTGGAGGTGATTCGTGGTATCCCGCTGCTGGTACAGATTTTTTATATCTATTATGCGCTTTCGCGTTTTGTGCAGGTCAGCGGCGTTACCTCTGCCGTGGTGGCCATCAGCTTCTGCTACGGCGCGTATATGGGCGAAGTTTTCCGCGCGGGCATCACGGCCATCAACAAAGGGCAGAGTGAAGCGGCCCGTTCGCTGGGCTTCAATGGTTTTCAGACCATGCGCTATGTGGTGCTGCCCCAGGCCATGCGCACCATCCTGCCCCCTGTGGGCAATGAATGCATTGCCATGCTCAAGGATACCTCGCTTGTGTCCATCATGGCCGTGCCGGACATCATGCAGCGGGCCAGAAGCTTCGTGGGCACGACCTACCTCTACTTTGAGACCTATACCGTGGTGGCCCTGCTGTACCTTGTTATCACGCTCATGCTTTCCAAAACCGTGAGCATTATGGAATCCAGGCTGAACTATTATGACGGAAAGTAGCACCACCGCCCCCATTATCACCATTCGCAACGTCTGGAAGTATTTTGACTCGCTGCCCGCGCTGCAGGACGTGAGCCTGGATATCGCGCCCGGCGAGCGCGTGGTCATCATCGGCCCCTCCGGATCGGGCAAGTCAACCCTGTTGCGTTCCATCAACCGGCTGGAAGAGATCGATCAGGGCAAGATCGTGGTCAAGGGTCAGGACATCATGAGCCCTGACAATGACATCAACCTGATCCGCCAGAATCTTGGCATGGTCTTTCAGCAGTTTAACCTGTTCCCCCACAAGACTGTGCTGGAAAACCTGACCCTCGCGCCCATCAAGCTGCGCAAACTTACACGCGAAGAGGCCGAAGCCCGCGCCCTTGGCCTGCTCAAAAAGGTGGGCATCAGCGAGAAGGCCAACGTGTATCCGGCCATGCTCTCCGGTGGCCAGCAGCAGCGCGTGGCCATAGCCCGCGCCCTGGCCATGCAGCCCGCCATCATGCTTTTTGACGAACCCACCTCGGCCCTTGACCCGGAAATGGTGGGCGAAGTGCTGGACGTTATGGTCAAACTGGCGGAAGAAGGCATGACCATGGTCTGCGTTACCCACGAAATGGGCTTTGCCCGCACCGTGGCAGACAGGCTCATCTTTATGGATCAGGGGCAGATTGTGGAGCAGGGCAGACCCGAAACCCTGTTCACGACCCCACGGCATCCCCGCCTGCGCCAGTTCCTCAATCAGATTCTGTAATCGCCGTCAGGCGCTCTTTTGTTGGGGAAAGAAAGCTCTTGCACGCTCGGGCTTTCTTTCCCCAAACCGTATTTTGTTTTTGATCAGTTTTTTTTGAAATGCCTTGTGGGGGAGGGACCCTTTTGTAAAAGGGTCTCCTCCCCCACACCCCCTCCCCCTAAAACTTTTATTGTAGTTCACAATGGCCCAAGAGTTTTCTGGCCTGTTCCCAGATTTCCGCATCATAACAGACGTAAAGTCGAACTGCTTCAAGGATGACAATATGGCCGTGAGCAATACCACCGCTTCTCCCTGCACCGTGGCAGTGGCCGTCAGCGGCGGAGTGGACAGCCTTTGCGCACTTGTCATGCTGCAGCAGGCAGGGCACAAGGTGCTGGCTCTGCACGGTCTTTTTTTGCCGGAAGCCGAGCTTGCTCCGCCGCCCGGCCTTGAAGATGCCTGCGCGGCTCTTGGCGTGCCCCTGCATGTAGCAGACCTGCGCCAGATTTTTCAGCGTGAGGTGCTGGCCCCTTTTGCGGCAGCCTATGCGGCGGGGCGCACGCCCAACCCCTGCGCCCTGTGCAACAGGGCCATCAAGTTCGGGGCCTTGCTGGACGCCGCGCAAAAGCTTGGCGCGCACAAACTGGCCACAGGGCATTATGCGCGGCTTGTGAGCGCGCCGGAAGAAGAGAGCGAATCGCAAGAAACGACGGGGCACACGGCCCACCTGCCCCTGCTGGCCGCCGCACATGACGCGGCCAAGGATCAGAGCTATTTTTTGAGTCTCGTGCCACGGGCGCGGCTGGCGCAGGCCTGCTTTCCCCTGGCTGATCAGGATAAAACCCGCACCCGCGAAATTGTGGCGCAGGCTGGTCTGACTGTGCCCCTGCCCGGTGAGAGTCAGGATATCTGCTTTGCCCCGGCTGTGGGGGCTTCCGCAGATATGGCGTCGGGCGGCGGTTCCGTTTCCGAGGCGTATCGGCCATTTCTTGAGCGCCACTGGCAGGCGGCGTCCATCGCGCCTCCCGGCCCTGGCCCTGTTGTTTTACGGAATGCGGACGGCACACAGCGGGAGATAGCCCGCCATAAGGGCCTCTGGCGCTATACCGAAGGGCAGCGCAAGGGCCTGGGAATAGCCCACAGCGAGCCCCTGTACGTGCTTGCCAAGGATGGCCTTGCCAATACGCTGGTTGTGGGGCCGCGCGCCTTGTTGGGCGTCACCCGCTGCACCACGGGCATCGCCAATGTGGCCTTGCCTATGCGCTGCTGGCCGCATGAAGTTTTGGTGCGTCTGCGCCACAGGCACAGGCCCGCGCCCGCCAGCGTGCGTCTGGATGTGGAGGGCCGCCTTGAAATAGCGTTTGCCGAGCCACAGTTTCCTTCCGCCCCCGGACAGGTCGCCGCTGTCTATGACGCCGCAGGCCGCGTGCTGGCTGCGGGAATAGTGGAATTTATGGAATAGCCCGGTGGGGGAGCGTCTACCCGTAGCGGCCAGAAAATTTCAACGTGTATTGTGTAAAAGGCTCCGTGTGGTTTTGCCGCACGGAGCCTTTTACGTAGCATTGGAACCCCCGCATCAAGCCAGAAAGCATCCTGTGCCACGCTAAACTACTATAAGAGTTTTAGGGGGTGGGGGTGTGGGGGAGGAGACCCTTTTTATAGCATCTAACTTTGAAAAAGTTAGATGCTATAACGCTGCACGAGAGTGCGGCGCGCCACAAAGTGGCGTGGATTCTGTCGGAAATCGCATTTTCGACAGAATGACAACTTTGAAATGTGAAGCATTTCAAAGTTAATCTGGTCTAAAACGGGTCCCTCCCCCACAAAGCATCTTTAAGGAAACGCTGATTTATTCCGTTTGGCGGCGTTGCTTCATTTTTTTTGAAACAGTCGAGGACGGAAGAGTCCACTCCTGCTTCAAAAAAAGATCGCGCCTCGCCAAACGAAATAACTGCGCGTTTCCAGAAGGCTCTTTAATCAGTGCTTTCCGAAAAGCATTTACTGTATCTCTCCTCCACAAGGCCCCCTCAAATACCCGTAGCTCTAGCGGCCCCAGAGGCGCAGCAGGGGGCTGGCCGGCAGGAGCTGATCCAGGGGCATGTCCACCTTTTGTGCTCCAGCGGCCCATGGGGCGACCTGATAGGGCTGAAAATTGATGCGTATGCCCTGCGGGGTCAGGGTCAGGCTGGCGAAGTTTTCCGGCACGGGGTTAAGGCCGGTGCGCAGCATCTGTTCCTGCCGCATGCCGCCCAGGCGGCGTGAAAGTTCCTTGTATGCCCATGTGGACATGAGGTGCAGGGCCGCGTCCGGGTCTTCAAAAAGATCCACCAGGCCCAGGCGCTGCCCTGTGAGCAGGCTGTAGTTCAGGGTCATGACGTCCAGATTGCCGTGGGCCCCACCGGTGTACGTCCATACTTCGAACGTGATGCTGAGGCCAGCGGGGGAGGGCGACGAGACGCTGTACGACCCCCAAAGTTCATATGGCGCTCGCTCGCCGTCGAGTCCCGCTCCTGCCGCGAAGTTGCCGTTGCTGCAGCTTTGCTCAAAAGCGGTGGCGATGCCTGTGACCCATTGGCGTATGTCGCTGTCTATCTGCTTGCTGCCCACAGAGGGGTAGCGGATGTTGATGACAGGGCCGCCGCTCTGGTCGCGGACAAGCTGGTGTTCAATGATGCCGGGCTTGCGCGAGCCGGAAATGATGGCGGCGGCGTTGTCCCGGGCAGATTGATCCTCTGGGGCGGCCTGGTCGCCAGCGTGTTCTCCGGCCTGATTTACGGCGTGTTCCTGCGAGGGCGCACCCGGTTTGACGCTGTCGTCAGAGCGGGCATGCCCCGTGGCTTCCGTGGGGGTGGTGGGCTCATGGGCGGCGCCGGTTTCCGTCAGATCGGCGGTAGCGGTAAATTCCTGGGCCTGAGAGGGAGAGAGGGTCTGCTGACCCGGCATGCGGGCCGCTTCGGCTGCCCGTTCACCGAGCAGCAGCGCCAGCAGAAGAAAAGACAAAAGGCGCGGCATGGATATGATACCTTGATAACCGGTAATGGGTGAAGGCGAAACATTTTGCCGGAGGTAGTATGCCATCTGTGCCTCTGCAGGATCAGGAGCGAAACCGTCTTGCATTTGCCCCGCCGTCACGCCGGGGCCGTATATTGTGCGTTGTTTGCGTTGGTGCGGCCTGGAAAACCGGGCCGCACCAGCGAATGTCGTCAGCGGAAGCAAAAGAGCCGCAAGGTGAAAAAACCGCAAAACCTGAAAGGGAAGCTGCATGGCTTTTCCTCATTTAGAGCAATGTAACTTTGAAAAAGTGTCAATGCTCTAACGCTGCACGAAAGTGCAGCGCGCCACAACGTGGCGTGGATTCAGTCGCAAATCACATTTCCCGGCTGAATGAACACTATGAAATGCTTCCCATTTCAAAGTTAATCTGCTCTAGAGCAGAGAGGCTTTGCGAACGTACATTCTCAATGTTCCAGATACGCCCGTTATGGCGTGTAACAGCGCAGATACACTGCGCCTGCGCCTTCACGGCGAGCGCCTGCTCCCGTATGGCCGAGCAGTTTGGCAAACGTGCTCTCGTCCCTGTCATGCCGCTGTACAGCAGTATACAGGCTTTACTTAAACTTTGAAGCCCTTGCGAAGATCCCATGCCTGACGCCAGTTCTTGATGAGCAGCACAGCCGCCAGCACCAGATACACCTTGGCATAGAAGAAATGCAGCCGCAGGGGATCATGCGGCAGCCCCAGCATGGTTTCAAGCTGTACGTCATACAGGGGCGAAAGCAGTTGCAGGCTGAAGAGCAGAAGCAGCCAGATCGCCTCGCGTACGTGCAGCCGCAGGTCAAGCAGCAAAGCCACGGCAAAAAGCGACTGCCCGGCTGTGAGTAATATTTCCTGAAACTGGTGCGTGTCAAGGTTTATGGAAGGGGAAAAACCGCCTGAAGAGGCCGCGTATACGCCAGGTATCATGCCAACCAGCAGGGTCCATTGATTAAGTTTTGAAGAAAGCAGGCAGCCCAGAGCCAAACCGGCGTTGCCGCGTGAGGCGAACATGAGGGCCACAATAAATTCCGGCGCTTCCGAGGCCAGAGGGGCAATCCACTGGACCAGCAGAAATTCGTTGACGTGCAGCATTTTGCCGCTGGCAATGAGCCCTTCGCTGAACATTTCCGCATTGCCCAAAATCACGATGGCCGCAAACACAAAAATGAGCATCACGCTGCGAAGACGCACTTTTTTGGCCAGACGCGCCAGTACGGCGGCCGGGCCTTCAAGCTCCTCTTCCTCAACGGGGCGGCGCATGATGATGAGTATGTACCAGACGTAGATGCCAAGAAGCACCAGCCCGTCCACCCAGGTAAGGGAACCCTTGAGCGGAATGATAAGCGCATAAATAGTGGCCATGGCCAGAAACAGCACGTCGGTGCGTTTGTCGCTGTGCAGAACCACGGCGGAGTGGAAGCGCCCGGCAAAGATAAGCACGATAGCCGACCACCCCACGCCGATAAGCAGCCTGTTGGCTCCGGTCATGTTGGCAATGGCGTAATGGGAGTAGGAACTTTCGGGGTGCTGACCCGCCATCCAGGTAAAGTACATGTCAACGGCGTATTCGGGCAATACGGCGATAAAGGCCACCACCGCCACGGCCACAGCCTGCGGCATGTCCATCTGGGCCACTTCACAGGCCCAGGTAAGCAGAAACGAGGCTCCAAGAATGGCCATGCCCGCGAGTGCGGTTACAATCAAAGGAGAAATATCGGGCGGTGCGAGATGAAGAGCCAGACCGGGAATGGTCATGAGTACAGCCAGTATATAGGGCCTCAGGGCGCGGATGGTCATAATATGTTGTCTCCTTAAAAAATAAAAAGACCTTGGCACTCTATTGATGCCAAGGTCTCACTAATCGGCGGAACCGACGGCGGCACCAGGCTTAAAGCCATGCTGTTGATGCCGCCCGGGTTTCAAGAACCCAGTTACTCCCCTTGTGCGAGTACGCTATAATCACTGAAGGGCTGTGTCAACATGTGGGCAGAACAACTTTGAGAGCAGGTATTTTTACCGCGAGCGGGGTGCGCGTTTCGGCGTCACGGGTACGCCGTGCCGGGACGCTTTGCGGGGAAGGGATGCTCTGTGGGGGAGGAAATGTTTTGTGGGGGAGGAAATGCTCTGTGGGGGAGGGACCCTTTTGAAAAAGGGT
>NZ_JAVESS010000010.1 GCF_034006445.1 Desulfovibrio sp.
TGGCTTTTTCAATGCGCGCCTTGGACATTTCCACCACAATGATCTTGCCCGCGCCTGCGGCTCTGACGGCCATAATGGTGCCAAGGCCGATGGTGCCCGCGCCGAGCACAACCACGTTAAGCCCCAATATGCTGCCAGCCATGCGCACGGCCTTGAAGCCCGTGGCCAGCGGCTCCATGACGGCTCCGGCCTCGGCGCTGACGCCTTCGGGCAGCACGTAGCACAATTCGGCGGGCACATTCACAAGGGATGCAAAAGCCCCGTCATTATGCAGGCCGGTAAAGGCCAGTTTTTCGCAGACGTTGTAGCGCCCTTCGCGGCAGGGTTGGCATTCGCCGCAATGCTGACAGGCATCGGGGGCCACCATGTCGCCAACCTTGATGCTGGTTACGCCCTCGCCAACGGCCACAACCTTGCCGGTAAATTCATGCCCCAGGATGAGGCTGCCCTGTTTGCCGGTGAGCGGGTGGGGAGCGTTCACAGGAATAAAGATGGGGCCGGCCAGGTATTCATGCAGGTCAGACCCGCAAATACCGCACCACTCAACCTTCACCTGCACCCAACCGGGGGCCGGGGGGGAAGGAAGAGGCACCGTTTCAACCCGCACATCTTTTTTACCGTGCCATACCGCGGCTTGCATGCTCTCCGCCATAACGACCTCTCTCGTAAAAGGGTATATGATGCCCTTTCATTTGCACAGGTCGTGCCTTAAAGGCCGCAGTGGCGCGGATTTTTGGCAATCAGGCCGGGAAGCGGCTCACATCCTTGATAGGGAAAAAATGCACATGTCGATTGTCATACCAGGTGCATGATGCTTGTTCCATGCCCGAACACAATCCGGCCTGTGCTGTGCTGGTATGGAACAGCATATACGCCCCTCTGCCCGGAATTTCGCTGTACGCAATTCCGGGCAGAGAAGAAAATCGGGGAGCAGCCAGCAAAAAAAGATGACAGATCGGCGGGATCAGTTGCAGTGATCTATTTTGCGCAGTTTCGCGTAAAGGGTGTTGCGCCCTATGCCCAAGGCCTTGGCCGCTTGCAGCATGTTGCCCTTGTAGTGGGCCAGGGCTGCCTTGATGGCGTGGGCCTCGATGCTGCCCAGGTTGAACTCCGTCATGCGGGGCAGGGCGGTCATGGCGCAGTCGCCGCCGCCAGCGGCCAGCGGCTCGTGCCGGGCATGCAGGGGGGCAGGCAGGTGTTCGGGAAGGATACAGCCGCCCTGGGCCATATTGACGGCAAAATCCATGCTGTGCACAAGCTGGCGCACGTTGCCGGGCCAGGCGTAGTCTTCCATAATGCGCAGGGCCTCGGCCGAAAGGCCGCCAAAAGGCTGGCCGTAGGTGCAGCACAGTCGGCGGCAGTGGTATTCCGCAATGAGGCCGATGTCGTCCTTGCGCTCGCGTAAGGGGGGAATCTCAAGCGCCAGCACGTGGATGCGGTAAAAAAGATCCTGGCGAAAACTCCCCGAGGTCATAAGCTGGTCGAGATCCCGGTTGGTGGCCGTGATAAGCCTGAAGTCCACCTTGATGTTCTGTTTGCCGCCCACACGGGTCACGCAGCGCTCTTCCAGCGGGCGCAGCAGGTTGACCTGCATTTCCAGGGGCATTTCAGATATTTCATCCAGAAAAAGCGTGCCCTTTTCAGCCAGTTCAAATTTGCCGGGGCGGCCCTTTTCCGCCGCGCCGGTAAACGCTCCTTTTTCATAGCCAAAAAGTTCACTCTGAATAAGCTCGCGGGGCAGGGCGCCGCAGTTGACTGCCACAAAGGGGCCGTCAGCCTGCGCGCTGGCCTCGTGGATGGCCCTGGCGAAAAGTTCCTTGCCTGTGCCGGTTTCGCCATACAGCAGTATGGCTGCCGGGCTTTGGGCCATATGCCGTGCTCTGGCCACAACACTGGCCATTTTTTCGCTGCGGTAGAGGATGTCGCCAAAGGGGCGGGGCTCTTCGCGGCGGCTTCGCCGGACGGGCGTCGGCAGAACGCGCGGGGCCTCGGCCTGCAAGGTAATTATGGAGTGGCGGTTTTCAGTGCCGCTGGTCATGAATGACACGATGCGGGCGCTGAGTTCCGGGTTTGCGGTGCAGCGCAGCGGCACGCTTTCGGCGTTGTTCTGCCGCCAGTGCGTGTGCGCGGGGCTGCAGAAAAACATGTCGGCGCGGCAGTCGCGCAGATCTCCGGCATAGCGCAACATGCGGGCGGCGAGGGTATTGGCGTAGCTTATGCGGCCCTCATCATCCACCATGAGTATGCCTATGGGCATGGAACTGAACAGGGTGTTCAAGAGGCTGCGCGACTTGTTTTCCATAGTGGCCAGCGAAGCGTTGAGCAAAAGGCGCTCAATTTCGCGGGCAGCGCCCATGACCAGCCACAGGGCATGGCTGTGGTCGGCGCTGGTGGGGCCGGAAATATCAAAACAGCCCCACAGGTCGCCAAATGGCGTGAAAATGGGAGCCGCCGAACAGCCCCAGGACTGGTGGCTGTTGCAAAAGTGTTCCACTCCCATGACCTGGGCTGGCGTGCCGTCGTTAATGGACAGACTGATGGCGTTGGTGCCCACGCTGAGTTCCGACCACACGGCCCCCGGCCCGAAATGCAGGCGGTCGGCCTCCAGCAGAACTTCCTTGCTGCCACAGGTGCGCAAAATGCGCCCCTCGGCGTCAGCCACCGTAATGAGCAGGCCCCTCTGCTTTATCTGATCATATACCTGCCGCTCCACATCCGCCGCCAGATCGGCGTAGATGTCGGCCAGGGGCTCTATCTGCGTCATGGGGGTGAACTCGCAGCACCGGGGCGAAAGGGGGTCGACGCCCATGTCGCGGCAACGCTGCCAGGATGCGGCGATGGGCCGGGGAAGTGTGGGATCGTCGATGTGTCCTGTTCTGATGAATGTTTCCCACACATCTCGCCTTTGCTTGCCGCTTGAGGAGCCGCCGCCGAGCAAAAGTCCGGGGCGCGGAGATTTGGATGTTCCTCTGGGTTCTTGCCGCATTTCAAAAACATCACCATTGCGCTGCAATACGTACATACCCTTCTCCTCATGCCGCATTCATGTGGCGTAAACCGCCTGCGGATGGCCGCATTGTGGCTTGTTCCGCGCGACCGACACACACCCTGTCAGGATGGCAAGACAGGCCCACCGCATGTGACGGTTCTGTGTACGCTGGAACAAATCTAGTTGGAGAAAGTAATACCTTAGTATTTAGAAAAAATGAATAGGGTTTTCGCAGGATTTTACTAGAGAACTACAACTATCATGGCAGAATTATGTCATGTTTTTATATTGAAGTGTCCTGTATTTGGTATGTTGTCATGTAAAAATGTTCCATTTTTGAACACTTTAACTGTGTATTGGTGATACTTAATAAAATTATATTAGATTTTAGCATGTTATAAGATGGCATCAGAGTTGCACTACTTGGACAAGAGCAGCAAATGGATGGGCCGGGTCGGGGGTATTGCCGAAAGTCGAATACTTTACGGCGGGCGTTGGCCGCCCCGGAATCCGAACGTACCGTCTGTCATAAAAAATCGCTCCACATGAGGAGGTTTGAGGATGGCCTACGAAGTGCAGATGCCCAAATGGGGCCTGACCATGAAAACCGGCAAGATAGCGCGCTGGCTTGTGTCAGAAGGCGGCGCGGTGGAAACGGGGCAGCCGCTTTTGGAAGTGGAGACCGACAAGATTACCAATGTGGTGGAGTCCCCCGCCAGTGGCGTACTTTTACAGATAGTTTCCCCGCAGGGCGAAGTGGTGCCGGTCATGCAGGTCATCGGCGTCATTGGCGCAGCCGGTGAAGCCGTGGCGGCGCAGCCCGCCGCCAGTGCCGCCGCCTCCTCCGCAGCCCCTGCCAAGGCGGAAAAAGCCCCGACTTCCGGTGCCGCTGCCAAAGCCTCCGGCGAGCCGGCACGGGCCATGCCCGCCGCGCGCAGACTGGCTGCGGAACTGGGCGTGGATCTTGCCTCGGTGCAAGGGTCCGGGCGTGACGGGGCCGTGACCGAAAAAGACGTGCGGGCAGCCCACGAAGCCGCCCAAAAGGCTCCTTCCGCTGGGGGGGCCGCCCCGGCAGCCTCCGGTTCCTGCGCGGGTTCTTCCGTGCCTTCCGGGCCTTCCGGCCCCGGCTGCGAAGACGAAATTGTGCCCATGGACGGCCTGCGCAAGCTCATAGCCGACAATATGATGGCCAGCCTTCAGGGTGCTGCCCAGCTTACGGTTTTTGTGGAAGCCGACGTGACCGAAATGGTGGCCCTGCGCGACAGCATGCTGGCCCGCAACAAAAAGAACCCCGACTACCGCCTTTCCTACAACGACATCATAGCCTTTGCCGTGTGCCGCGCCCTGCTGCGTCACCCCGTCATGAACAGCACCCTGCGGGAAGACGGCATCCATCTGCATAAACACGTCAATCTGGGCATGGCCGTATCCCTGGATACGGGCCTAATCGTGCCCAATGTGAAAAACGCCGACACCTTCAGCCTTGAACAGCTCAAGGAAAAGGTGCGCGACGCGGCTTCACGCGCCCGCAAGGGCGGGCTTTCCATGGACGAGATATCCGGCGGCACCTTCACCATCTCCAACGTGAGCATGCTTGGCGTCGACGGCTTTACGCCCATCCTGAATCCGCCGGAAACGGGCATCCTTGGCGTTGGCCGTGTGGTGGAAAAACCGGGCGTGTTCGAGGGTGAAGTGTGCGCGCGCAAGATGATGACGCTTTCGCTCACCTTCAACCATATGGTCACCGACGGCGGCCCGGCCATGAGCTTTTTGCGCACCCTTGCAGACATGCTGGAAAAACCGGTGCGCATGCTGGGCTAAGCCCGAGCGGACAAAGCGAGGAAACCATGCTTCAACGCTACATTGTTGAACTCGGCACCGGAGCGGATCTGCACGGTGCGGACATGACCAAGGCCGCCAGGCGCGCCGTGAAAGACGCCATTTCACGGTCATGTCTCTGTGGTCTGGTTGAAGTGCTCGGCCGCTCGTCTTTTCAGGGAGTGCACGTGCACGCTGAAATCGCCGTGCCCGACCCTGCGGGCGTGGATGTGGAGGCCGTAAAAGCCGCCATACCCATTGGCGATAAAAACGTGACCATTGTTTCCGGCGGATTGCGCGTTCCTGGTCTGGAAGTGCCTATTTTCGGGCCGGGATGCAGCGATATTGTGATGGCCTGCGCGGCTCTTACCGTGTCGGTCTATGTGGATTGAACAGGCACTGATCATGTAAAGGAGGAGAGCATCATGAAACATCCCGACAAGAAGGTCTTGCTGGAAATGTTCAGCACCATGACCAAGATCCGCCTTTTTGAAACGGAACTGCAAAAGTTCTTCGCGGCGGGCAAGATTCCCGGTTTCGTTCACCTGTATCTCGGTGAAGAAGCCGTGGCCACGGGAGCCTGCGCGGCTCTTAAAAAGACGGACATGATCACGAGTACCCACCGTGGGCACGGTCACTGTCTGGCCAAGGGCGGCGACCTCAAGCTCATGATGGCCGAAATCTTCGGCCGTTCCACGGGCTACTGCAAGGGCAAGGGCGGATCCATGCACATCGCCGACTTCAACATCGGCATCCTTGGCGCCAACGGCATCGTTGGCGGCGGCGGCCCCCTGGCCGTGGGCGCGGCCCTGAGCTGCCAGTACAAGAACAACAAGGGCGTGTGCGCCTGCTTCTTCGGCGACGGCGCGTCCAACCAGGGCACCACCCAGGAAGCGCTCAACATGGCCAGCGCCTGGAAGCTTCCCGTGGTCTTCATCAATGAAAACAATGGATACGGCATCTCCTGCGCCCAGCACAGGGCCATGGCCATTACCGATATCGCCGACCGCGCGGCAGGCTATGACATGCCCGGCGTTGTGGTTGACGGCAACGACGTGCTGGCTGTCTACGAAGCCGTGACCGAAGCCGTGGAACGGGCGCGCAAGGGCCATGGCCCCTCGCTTGTTGAATGCAAGACCTACCGCTGGCGCGGCCACTTTGAAGGTGATGCCTGCGTCTACCGTTCCGATCAGGAACTGGAAGAATGGAAGGCCAAGGATCCCCTGCCGCGTTTCGCAGCCAAGCTGGTTGACTCTGGTCTGGCCACCCAGGCGGAACTGGACGCCATCACCGCCAAGGTGACAGCCGACGTGGATGAAGCCGTGAAGTTCGCCGAAGACAGCCCCTTCCCCACTGAGGCTGCCCTGATGGAAGACGTGTACGCCTGACACTCCGGAGCATCATTCGGGACGGCGGAGTAATTTTAGGGAACCACCTTCATATTTTCATAATGGAGAAAGATATGGCCATCAAAACCTACCTGCAGGCGATCAACGATGCCATGCGCCAGGAGATGGAGCGGGACGAAAATGTGTTCATCATCGGTGAAGATGTGGGCAAGTTCGGCGGTTGTTTCGGCGTGACCCAGGGGCTTTTTGACAAATTCGGCGAACGCCGCGTTCGTGACACCCCCATTACCGAAAGCGCCATCGTGGGCGCTGCGGCGGGCGCTGCGGCGGCCGGTCTGCGGCCCATCGCCGAGCTCATGTTCGTGGACTTCATCGGCGTAGCCATGGACCAGCTTTTCAACCAGGCAGCCAAGATGCACTACATGTTCGGCGGCAAGGCCAAGGTGCCCATGGTGCTGCGCATGCCCCAGGGTGCGGGCGTCAGCGCCGCGGCCCAGCACTCCCAGTGCCTGGAAGCCTGGTTCATGCATATGCCAGGAATCAAGGTGTGCATCCCCTCCACCCCTGCGGACGCCAAAGGCATGCTCATCAGCGCCATCCGTGACGACAACCCCGTGGTCTTCCTTGAGCACAAGCTGCTCTACGGCGTGGAAGGCGAAGTGGACGACGCTGTTTATGAAATCCCCCTGGGCAAGGGCGAAATCAAGCGCGAAGGCACCGACGTGACCGTGGTGGCCACGTCCCTCATGGTGCACAAGGCTCTGGAAGCCGCCGAAAAGCTGGCCGCCGAAGACATCAGCGTTGAAGTGGTGGACCCCCGCTGCCTCGTGCCGCTGGACAAGGACATCATCCTCAATTCCGTCAAAAAAACCCATGCGCTGGTGATTGCCCAGGAAGCTGTGAAAACCGCCGGTGCTGGCGCTGAAATAGCCGCCATGGTGGCCGAGGAGGCTCTGGACTATCTGGACGCCCCCATAGCGCGCGTGGGCGCTCCGTACTGCCCCGTGCCCTTCAGCCCTCCGCTGGAAGCGGCCTACATTCCTTCTGCGGAACAGATTGTGGCTGCGGTCAAAGGCCTTCGCTAAGAGCGGAGCAACCGTTGCGCTAGAGCAGTTTACGAATGAAATGAGTTAAAGGCTCTAGCAGGTATGGCCGCAGGTATGGCCTGCGGCCGAAATTTCCACCGGAGTTCACGTGAAAGCAGCCATTATCGCCAATCCAGCTTCAGGCAAGGACATTCGCCGCATAGTCGCGCACGGCAGCGTCTTCGACAATCAGGAAAAGGTGCGCATGGTGCGCCGCATCCTGGTTGGTCTGGCCGCTGCCGGAGTGCGGGATGTTCTCTACATGCCCGAGGGGTACGGCATCGTACCCCGCGCCCTCAGCGATCTGGAAAGCCTTGAAACGCCTGTCAACGTGACTCCGGTGGATATGTATCTGCACAATACGCAGCAGGATACGGTCAATGCCGCCGCCCTCATGCAGGAAGCGGGCGTGGCCGTCATCATCGTGCTTGGCGGCGACGGCACCAGCCGCGCCGCCTGCAAGGGGGCGCGCAACACGCCGCTGCTGCCCCTTTCAACAGGCACAAACAATGTTTTTCCCATCATGACAGAAGCCACGGTGGCTGGCCTGGCCGCGGGCGTTCTGGCCTGTGGCGGCGTCTCTGTGGGCGAGGGCTGTACCGAGGTGAGCCTTCTTGAGGTTCTGGTGGACGATACGCCGGTGGACATCGCCCTGGTGGACGTGGCCGTGTCGGACAACCTTTTTGTGGGGTCGCGCGCCCTGTGGGACATGAGCGACGTGAGTCAGCTCTTTTTTTCGCGCTGCAACCCCGCCTGCATAGGATTTTCCGCCGTTGGCGGCCAGCTGGACAGCATCCGGCCGGAAGAGCCGCGCGGTCTGGCGCTGGATATTGATCCCGATTTCGCCTGTCGCGTGCGTGCGGCCATCGGCCCCGGCCTTTTTGCCGATGTGGGCGTGTCCGGCATGCACAAAATGCTGCCCGGCGACGTCATTGCCGTGCGTCACTCGCCCTGCACCCTGGCGCTGGACGGCGAGCGCGAGGTTGAAGTGCGCAAGGGGCAGCGGGCCGGGGTCAGGCTGTCGGACGACTGGCTGCGCGTGGTGGATGTGCAGCGCACGCTCGAATACGCGCGCCAGCGTGGACTGTTCATACGCGGGGCGCAGGTCTGCTACTCCCGCTAGAGCATTTAACACTTGAAATGCTCGCGTACGGCAGGCAAAGCCCGCCTGCTCGCATTTCGTGGCAAGGATTTTTCAGAAAAATCCTTGCAGAGCAGTTAACTCATTTCATTCGTGAACTGCTCTAGCGCTTGCGGCACGCGCGGTTACACGGCGACACGGCAACGTGGCAACTGCGGCACGCGCGGCACAGCAGCAAGCATGGCAGCAGGCCAGGGTCGGCACGCGCGGCAAGAGCGTCATGGTTCAAAGGCAAAACTGAAGGGGAGCATATGAAACTCAAGGCAGCATTCATTTTTCTTACCAAGATGGAATCCGGGGCGGATTCTCCCGCCGAATACAGAAACTGGACGCGCACTCCCGCTGTGGATCTTTTGTCCATTGGCGTGGCCACCTATGCCCAGGCAGTGGCGGCGGCCCAAAAGGCCGTCAATGAAGAAGGCTGCGTCTGCATTGAACTGTGCGGCGGGTTTGGCGTGCAGGGGACGGCCCTTGTGTCCCGCGCGGTGCAGGTTCCCGTGGGCGTTGTGCGCTTTGACGTGCACCCCGGCCTCGGCAACGTGAGCGGCGACGGCATTTTTGCCTGATCCGGAGCATTATTGGCTACCGTTGATGCAGCTACATTACTGAAAAAAGCCGCCGGACAGCCTTTTGCCATAACACATCTATAAAATCAGCAGGAGTATAGCAGTGAGTATTGAACTTGCCATGCCGAAACTGGGTCTCACCATGAAGACCGGCAAGGTTTCCAAATGGTTCGTGGCCGAAGGCGCCATGGTTAAGCAGGGGGACGACCTTTTTGAGGTGGAAACGGACAAGATCACCAACAAGGTCGAAAGCCCGGCCGACGGCGTGCTTTTTCAGATCCTCGTGCAGCCCAAGCAGGAAGTGGCAGTAGGCGCGGTGCTGGGCATTATTGCAGAACCTGGGGAAAATCCCGCCCGAGTTGAGGGCGGAGCCGCCTCTTCCCCTGCCGGTGATGCTGATGCCGCAAGCCCTGCCGCTGCCCAAAAGAGCACGCCAGCCGCCGCCCAGCCCCCACGCTCAGGCGGGCGGGCCTTCTCCTCTCCCGCCGCACGGCGGCTGGCGTGCGAACTTGATGTGGATATTGCCTGTGTGGTCGGCAGCGGCCCCGAAGGGCGCATTCTCGAGCGTGACGTGCGTGCCCGCTTTGATGCTGTAGGCAAGATCAAGATCACGCCCCTGGCCGCTGTTGTGGCCGCCCGCGCAGGGCTGGACATTACAACGCTCACCGGCACCGGCGAGGGCGGCAAGATCGTGCGCGAAGATGTGGAACGCGCGCTGCACCCCGAAAAGTTCGCGGCTGAAGAGGCCAAGGCCCAGGCCGGAGCAGCTTCTTGCGCCGATGGGTCTGGCGCAAATGGGTTTGGCGCAAATGGGTTTGGCGCCGACGGCCCTGGTACAGTGCCCATGGAAGGCATGCGCAAGATCATTGCCGACAACATGCAGGCCAGCCTGCAGAATTCCGCGCAGCTCACTTTGGTCAGCGAGGCCGACGTGACCGCCTGCGTGGACATCATCGCCGACCTCAGGGCCAGGCACAAGAAGGACAAGGACTTCCGCCTGTCCATGAACGATGTGCTCATCCTGGCCGTGTCCCGCACGCTGAAAAAGCACCCGCGCATGAATGCCACCCTTGATGGCGACACCATCACCCGCCACGCCGAAGTGCACATGGGCGTGGCCGTGGCCCTGCCCGAAGGGCTTGTGGTTCCCGTGCTGCACAATGCGGATGACATGGGCCTGCTCCGTATCGCCAGCGAGGCCCGCCTGCTGGCCGGGCGCGCGCGCAAGGGCGGCCTCACGCCCGACGACATGAGCGGCGGCACGTTTACCATTACCAACATGGCGCATTCCGTGGTGGACTTTTTTACCCCCATCCTGAAACCCGGCGAAACGGGCATCCTGGGCGTGGGCCGCGTGA
This sequence comes from Desulfovibrio sp., assembly GCF_034006445.1. Lineage (NCBI taxonomy): Bacteria > Pseudomonadati > Thermodesulfobacteriota > Desulfovibrionia > Desulfovibrionales > Desulfovibrionaceae > Desulfovibrio > Desulfovibrio sp. The sequence continues at coordinate 10,307 of NZ_JAVESS010000010.1, forward strand.
CGGAAAAGCCCGTGGTGCGCAACGGGGCCATTGTGGTGCGTTCCATGATGGGCCTGAGCCTCACCTTTGACCACAGGGTTGAAGACGGCGCTCCGGCGGCGGAATTTTTAAAGACGCTGACCGAGTTTCTGGCGGAACCGGCCCTGCTGTTGTTCTGAGGCGTTCCGGGCCTGAAAGGCTCGTGCCACGGTGAGGCATGCCGCGTTTGCAGCGCGCATGCGACAGCAAACCGCGCTGGCGGCGTAATGCAGGCTTGAATTGTGTACGGTTTTACGGGCGGGGTGCGCCAGGATTGCAGAGGCATTGGCGGAAAGCCAAGAATGCCCCGGGTTCGGGAAAGCCGGGTGGATATTCCGGCAGCGGGCGTATCCCGCACACAAGAAATACAAACAGCGTTCAGGAGAACAAAATGTACGACGTGCTTGTTATTGGTGGTGGCCCCGGCGGATATGCCGCCGCCATCCGCGCTTCACAGCTCAAGGGTAAGGTGGCTCTGGTCGAAGGCGGCAATATGGGCGGCACCTGCGTCATGCGCGGCTGCATTCCCAGCAAGATATGGCTGCGCGCCGCCACCCTGCTTGAACAGTCGCGCAATGCCGGAGAATTCGGCCTTGAACTGACTGTGGGCAAGCTGGACTTCAACGCGGTGCTGGCCCGCAAACAGGGCGTGTCCAACGACATCCGCATGGGTATGGAAGCACTGCTGGCCAACAACGGCGCGGAAGTCATCACGGGCATGGCGAAAATAACCGGCCCCAACAGCGTGGAAGTGGACGGCAAAAAATTTGAGGCCAAAAACATCATCGTGGCCACGGGCAGCATGCTCGACATGCCCGATGTGCCCGGTCTTTCCGGCGCGGCCTTCACCTCGGACGCCCTGCTGGACATGAAGGAAGCCCCGGCTTCGGTTCTTGTCACCGATCCCACCTATATCGGCGTTGAAATGGCCGCGCTGTTGAGCATCCTTGGCAGCAAGGTGGTCTACGCCGTGCCCGGCCCCCGCATCCTGCCCGATGAGGATCAGGATTCCAGCCAGCGTCTGGCCCAGTCCCTGCGCGAGCGCGGCGTGCAGATTATTGCGCGTCACACCCTGGTCAAGGTTGCGGGCAAGACCTGCACCCTCAAGAGCGGCGACAAGGAACAGACCGTTGACGTGGACAAGGTGCTGGTTTCCGGCCGCAAGCCCGTCAGCGCCGGGCTTGGCCTTGAGGCCCTTGGCGTGGGCTTTGGCGATGACGGCAGCATCGTGGTTGACGGCCAGTGCCGCACCGCCTGCCCCTCCATCTTCGCCATCGGCGATTGCACGGGCGGCTGGATGCTGAGCCATGTGGCGTCGGCCATGGGCATCTGCGCGGCGGAAAACTGCATGGGCATGTCTGCGAAGTTCCCGGCCCACCTGGTTTCCCGCGCCATCTGGGGCAGCCCGGAAATGGGTTCCGTGGGCCTTTCTGAAGAGCAGGCCGAGCGCAAGGGCTATGAGGTTGAGGTGGGCGGCTTCCCGTACTCCATCAACGGCTACGCCATGCTGCGCGGCGAGGTGGACGGCGCGGTGAAGATGGTTTCCGACGCTGAAACCGGAGAAATCCTGGGCGTACACATCGTGGGCAGCTGCGCTTCGGAGCTTATAGGCGAAGCGGTGCTGGCCATGCAGCTTGAATGCACGGTGCGCGAATTTGCCAAGGGCTTCCGCGTGCATCCGGCCTTCTGCGAAACAGTGGTGGACGCCGCACGCGACGCCGCTGGCTGGGCCCTGTACCTGCCCAAAAGAGGATAATACCGCATAAACAAGCTCCGGCCGTCCCACAGCAAACCGTGCCGGTTCAGCCGCAGGACGGCCGGAGCATGCAATTTTCAAGGAAGAAGCGCCATGTCCAGAGTTCAAGCCTTGCCGCAAAATACTCCGCCTCGGGCGGGCTGCGCGACGCCTCTGGAAATCCTCGACCTTGGCCGTATCGAATACGGCGAAGCCCTGGATTTTCAGAAAAGCCGCGTGAGTTCCCGCATCAACGGCGTCACCGGCGACACCCTGCTGTTGCTGGAGCACGAGCCGGTCATCACCATGGGGCGCGGCGGTCTGGCCGAACACCTGCATGTGAGCGAAGAACACCTCAGGCGGCAGGGCGTGGGGCTCTTCTGGGTGGAGCGGGGCGGCATGGCCACGTTTCACGGGCCAGGGCAGCTTGTGGCCTATCCCATCATTCTTCTGCACGAAAAAGACCTGCACCTGTATATGGAAAAACTGCTGGCCGCCATTGCCGCCGTGCTGCGCGGCTACGGGCTTGAGCCGCAGATGGGCGTCCACGGCCCCGGAGTGTGGGTCAATGGCGGCAAAATCGCCAGTGTGGGCATGGCCGTGCGCAAATGGGTGACCTTTCACGGCATGGCCCTCAACGTCAATACGGACATTGGCTGGTTCGGCCTCATCACGCCCTGCGGCAATCCCACCGAGCGCATAACCTCCATGCGGCAGGAACTGGGGCATGACGTGGACTTTGCCGAAGTTTCGCGACGCTTTGTGCGCGCCTTCGCCGACGAGTTCGGATTTTCGCCGCGCCCCGAACCGCAGGAGCGGCGGCCTGACTGGCTCACGGTGCGTCTGCAGCCGGAGGCAAGCGTCAGCCCCGTGGAGGACATGCTGTCCGGCCTGCATTTGCACACGGTCTGTCAGGAGGCCATGTGCCCCAACAAGGGCGAATGTTTTGCGCGCGGCACCTCCACATTCATCATTCTGGGCGACGTCTGCACCAGGGGTTGTCGCTATTGCGCGGTGGGCAAGGGCAAACCCGAAGCCCCGGACGCTGCCGAGCCGTATAATGTGGCGCAGGCCGTGCAGCGCATGAAGCTACGGCACGCTGTCATAACTTCCGTGACCCGCGATGACCTGCCCGACGGCGGCGCGGGGCATTTTGTGGCTGTCATGAAGGCCGTTCGGGCCGCCAGCCCGCATACCAGCGTTGAAGTGCTTGTGCCGGATTTTCAGGGCAACCGCGATGCCATCAACGCCGTCTGCGACGTGCGGCCCGACGTCTTCAATCACAACCTTGAGGCCGTGCGGCGCATTTTCGCCCAGGTGCGCCCCCGCGCCAGCTATGACCTTTCCTTGAAGGTTCTGGCCCATGCCGCAGAGAGGGGACTGCGCGTGAAGTCCGGCATCATGCTGGGCCTTGGCGAAACCTGGGACGAAATACGGCAGACCCTGGCGGATCTGCACGCCCACGGCTGCCGCTTTCTGACCCTGGGGCAGTACCTCGCGCCGTCCACGGCCCATGTGCCCGTGGCGCGCTATCTGGCCCCGGACGAATTTGATCACTGGAAGCGCGTGGCTCTGAACATGGGCTTTACCGGCGTGGCCTCAGCGCCTCTGGTGCGCAGTTCCTACAGGGCGGAAGCCATGCTGGAAGAGCAGGCCGCCGCGTCCCGGCTGCAGTCCTGCCATGGCCACGAGGCCTCCACGGACGCGACTGTGGCCAGTCAGGGGCATCAGGGGCATCAGGGCCGTCAGGGAATGGCGTGCGCCACTGCGCCGCAGGGGATTGTGTAGCAATCCCCATACTAAAGAGATTTGGGCAAGCCTTGCCTGTGGTGAAATGATTGATTCAGTGCCGTAGTTGCAGAACATATTATGACGCACTGTTGGGGCGCTGCACAGGCAGACGCTCGCTGTAGTGTCGAAAAAGCTTGTTATTTGTGTGGGTAAACGCCGTAAATGACGTGCGTAAACTTTAAGAATGGACATTCTCAAAGGTAATCCGCTCTAGGAGAAGAACATGAAGTTGTGGTTTAACACGCGCCATACCGCCGCCTCTCTGCCCGTTTTTCTGGTGGCCTTGCTACTGGTGCTGGCGGTCTGCTGGCTTCGGCCCGCCGCCGCTCATGCAGGCAGTTCATGGCTCATAGACGAGATGCGTTTTCACGCCTCGGCCCACAGCGCTCTGTCCTGTACCGATTGCCACACAGACATTGCCGAAGCCGCCGAGCATCCCACGGCCAAGGGGCTGAATCAGCCCGGCAGCACGGCTTTTTCCGCCGAGGGCTGCTACAATTGCCACAGTGAGGTGGAAGCCGAGCTTGCCAAGGGCAAACACGCGGGCAAGGCCCTTGTGAAGGGGCAGGATTATGCCCAGTGCACCACCTGCCATAGCCCGCACTATGTGCTGGGGGCCGAGGCCCGCGCCAAGGGGCTGAGAAAGGGCGCAAATATTTCGCAATCCTGCAATGTCTGCCATGAGATGAAAAAGGCCTTGCCCGTGCCCGCTGCTGACGTGGCCGCCTGCCTGACCTGTCACGGTCTGCAGACCGGAGTGGCGCAAGCGGCCTCGGGCGCGGCGACGGCTTCGGGTTCCGGCGGCGCTGCTGCCCCGCAGGCACAGGCTTCACAGGGCCAGGCCACACAGCCGCAGATTGCGCAAGCAACGCAGGGCCAGTCCGCGCAAGCGCAAGCCCTGCAAGCGCAGGCTCTGCAACCCCGCGCCCTGTGCATGACCTGCCACGGCCCTGAAGCCAGGGATATGCCCGGAGCCGCCCGCATGGACGCGCAGGCCCTGGCCGCCATGACCCACAAGAATATGGACTGCCTGTCCTGTCACAAGGACGCGGCGCGCTATCCGCACAACAAACAGGAGCGCGTGGCCTGCCTGACCTGCCACACGCGCCATACGGAATCGGTCATTCATGACGCCCACAGCCGGGTAAGCTGCGAAAGCTGCCATCTGCAGGGCGTGACCCCCGTGCTCAAGAACGGCATGGTGGTGGCGCGCGTGAACGCTGGCCCCCTCATGGCGCACGACATGGGCCTGCCTTCGGGCACGGCGTCCTGCGTGCGTTGCCATTCTCCGGCCATCTCCGCCGCCAGCCCGGCGGGTGCGGGAAGCGTGGGCGCGGCGGATGCCGTGCTGCCAGCCAAAAGCGTGCTGTGCATGGGCTGCCACGCGGGCACCTTTACGGTGCAGGATACGCCCAGCCGCCTGGGACTCGGCATCTTTGTGCTGGGTTTTGCGGCGCTGATGCTGTTCTGGTTCTCCACCAGCAATCTCGGCAAGGGAAGTCTTGCTCCGGCATCGGACACGCAAAGCAGTGCCGACGGCACAGGCCAGACCCACGGTTGCCCGCGTCCCGAACACCATGGCACGAGCGAAAACCGCTGGCTGGCGCTCCTTGTGGACGTGCTGCTGCAACGCCGCCTGTACCGCGAATCGCGCACGCGCTGGGCCATACACGCCCTGATCTTCTTCCCCTTCCTCATCCGTTTCAGCTGGGGCGTGCTGGCCCTGTTAGGCTCGCATCAGGCGGCTGGTATGGAATGGCCCTGGCTTATGCTGGCCAAGGACTGGGCCCCCACGGCCTTCATCTATGACGTCAGCGGTCTGGCCTTGCTGGCTGGCCTTGTGTGGGCAGCCCTGTTCTGGCGCAGGGAAAAGAAGGCGGCAGCCAATGCGCCGCGCCACGACTGGCCCGCCCTGTGGCTGCTTTTGGCCATCACCGTCACCGGCTTTGTGCTGGAAGGCATGCGCATGGCCCTTACCGGCATGCCTGACGGCAGTGAGTGGGCCTTTGCGGGCCACGCGCTGGCCAGCCTGTTCACCCTTATGAGCCCTGCGCAACTGGCCCGTGTGTACGGCTGGGGCTGGTATGTGCATGCCATAGTTACGGCGGCCACCGTGGCCTACATGCCCTTCAGCCAGTTGCGCCACATTGTCACCACCCCGGTGTTTCTGCTTGTCCAAACCCTGAGGGGCCGTCACTAGCCCCGGAACCACATAAGGAGACTGTTATGGAAATTGCCGGCTACAATATGCCCGAGGAACTGTATTACGACCAATACCACTTCTGGACCCGCGTTGACGGCGACGAACTGGTCATCGGCATGGACGATTTCGCTGAAAAACTGGCCGGACAGATAGTGTTTGTGCAGTTGCCCTTTGTGGGCAAGGTCGTCACGGCGGGCAAGAAGTTCGCCAAGGTGGAATCCGGCAAGTGGCTGGGCACGGTCTACAGCCCGGCGGACGGCGAAATAAGCGCCGTCAATGAGGAGCTGGAGGCCAATCCCTCCCTCATCAACAGCGACTGCTATGGCAAGGGCTGGATGTACAAGATCAGGCCCGTGGACATGAGCCAGATCAATACCCTCATCCACGGCGGCAAGGACGTTATCGAGGCCTGGCTGCTGGAGGATATCAAGAAATTCAAGAAGGACTAAATCATGCGTCAGTCAGCATTCAGCATCAGGCAGCGTATGGCCCTGGACGCCTGCACCGAGTGCGGCCAGTGCCTCACCGTGTGCCCGGCCGTGGCGGCCTCGGGCGATGCGGACCTCTCGGCCCAGGTGCGCATGCATAACCTGAAAAAACTGCTGCGCGAGGGCAACTTCTTCTGGAAGGCGCTCAACGAAATGCTGGGCCGGGAGCCTCTGGCCACGCCGCAGGTGCTCAAGGACTATGGCCTCTCCGTTTTTCGCTGTTCACTCTGCGGCGATTGCGAAGAGGTCTGCCCGGCCGGTCTGCCCCTCAAGAACATGTGGCTGTCCCTGCGTGAGGAACTCTCGCGCACCGGCGATGCGCCCGACAAGATACGCATGATCCGTGCCAACCTCGACGGCAGCCACAACGTCTTTGACGAGGATAACGACGAGCGCGGCGACTGGGTGGACGACATGCGCAAGCCCCCCAAGGGCGGTTGTGTCAAGGACTCCGCCGAGGTGGTGTACTTCACGGGTTGCGTGGGCGCGTACTTTCCGCTGGCCCAGAAGATCCCCATGGCCTTTGTGGAAATACTGGATGCTGGCGGCGTTGATTTCACCATTATGGCAGGGGACGAGTGGTGCTGCGGCTTTCCTTTGCAGGGCTCTGGCCAGAGCGAGGGGCTGCCCGCCATCATCGCCCATAACGTGGCTGCGGCCAAGGCTCGCGGGGCGCGCAAGGTGGTGTTCACCTGCCCGTCCTGCTACCAGATCTGGCGCGAAGCCTATCCCCCGGAATTCGAACTGGTCCATGCCTCAGAAATGGTGGCCCAGCTCGTTCTTGAAGACAGGCTGCCCCTGGGCGAACTGCCCATGACCGTCACGTATCACGATCCCTGCGACCTCGGGCGTGGCGGGCGTGTTTTTGACGAACCGCGCGCGATTATGGCCCGCATCCCCGGCCTCACTCTGGTGGAGATGGAGCATAACCGCGAGCATTGCCTGTGCTGCGGAGGCGGCGGCAACCTCGAAATGATTGATCCCGATCTTTCCGCCGCCATGGCCAAACGCAAGGTGGAGGAGGCCGTGGCCACAGGCGCGGAGGCCATTATCACCAACTGTCAGCAGTGCGTGCGCACCATGATGACCTACGCCAAACGTAACAAGGTCAATATTGATGTGATGGATATGAGCCAGCTTGTGGCCAAATCCTTAGAGGCTGGCCGCAAGGCCGTGGTTGCGGCCGAAGCCGCCAGGGCGGCGCAACCCGAAAGCGCTGCGGGAACTCAGGGATAATAGCCGGGGGCTGGGGGGTAGAGCAGTTTACGAATGAAATGAGTTAACTGCTCTGCAAGGATTTTTCTGAAAATCCTTGCCACGAAATGCGAGTAGGCAGGCTTTTGCCTGCCGTACGCGAGCATTTCAAGTGTTAAATGCTCTAGTGGGTGCCCCCCGGCCCCCGTGTTCTGCAGCATTGTTTTTCACGCGACAGCCAGCGGCGTGCCGTAAATGGGGCCGTCACAGGCCGTTGATCTCAAAAAGCCGGGGAGAAGGCCCCCGGTCCGCCGGGGACGGTTTTTCCCCGCCAGACTTCAAGGGGTAGTTTCATGAAAGCGCAGTGGCGACTGCTGGACTTGCCGCCCATGACAGCGGCGGAAAACATGGCTCTGGACGAGGTGCTGGTGGAGGTGCGCGGCAGCGGACACTCCACAGATACCCTGCGTTTTCTGCAATTTCGCCCGGCAACGGTGCTGGTGGGTTTTCATCAGTCTCTGCAGGAAGAAGTGCGCCTGTCCTACTGCCGTGAGCACGGCATTGACGTGAACCGGCGCATCACGGGCGGCGGCGGCCTGCTTTTTGACGAAAACCAGCTCGGTTGGGAAATCATCTGCGCCAAGTCCTTTTTCGGCGTGGGCATACCCAACGCCAATTTGTTCCGCCGTCTGTGCGAACCCACCATCACGGCCCTGCGCGGCATGGGCATTGACGCATCCTTCAGGCCCCGCAACGACATTGAGGTGGCGGGCCGCAAAATATCGGGTACGGGCGGCACGGACTGCGAGTCGGCCTTTTTGTTCCAGGGTACCTTGCTGGTGGATTTTGACATTGAAACCATGCTCAAATGCCTGCGCGTGCCTGTGGAAAAGCTCAAGGCAAAGGAAATAGATTCCATCAAAAAAAGGGTGACCTGCCTGGCCTGGGAACTGGGGCGCGTGCCCGAAACCAGGGAAGTGAAGCGCAACCTTGTGGAGGCCTTTGAGCAGCACATGGGCATCACGCTCCGGCCTGGCGGCCTCACGGCGGAAGAAGAAGACCTGCTGGCCGAGAAACTGCCACACTTCCAGTCGCAGGAATGGATAGACATGGTGCGCCCCACCTATGAGAAAACAGAGGTGGTGCAGGGCGCGCGCAAGTCTCCTTTCGGCCTTGTGCGCGTGACCATGCAGCTGAACATGCCGCGCAAAACGCTCAAGAATATCTATATCACCGGTGATTTTCTGTCCTTTCCGTCGCGGGCGCTTTTTGACCTTGAAGCCGCCCTGCGCGGTCAGCCCCTGGACGGCGACCATTTGTGCGGCATCATAAAAGATTTTTTCAAGGATGGCAGAATCGTCATACCGGACATGGGGGCGGAAGATATCTGCATTCCCCTGCGCATGGCTCTGGAAAAGGCCGCCATTGCCCGCCACGGCATCCCCCTTGAGCACTGCAACCGCATCTTCACCACCAACGGCAGTTTTGACGAGGTGCTGGCGGCTGGGCCGCAGGCGCTGCTCTTGCCGTACTGCGCCAAACTCAAGGACTGCGACCTGCGCTTCACCCGTTCGTGCCGCGCCTGCGGTGAATGCGTTGTGGGCGATGCCTGGACATTGGGCCACGAGCGCAAATGGAGCACAGTCTGCATCACCAGCTTTGAGCATCTCATGCAGGAGCTGGAGAAAATGAAGGGGCAGGGCGTGCCCGCCTTTATCGGCTGCTGCTGCCAGCCTTTCTACATCAAGCATGTGGAGGATTTCGCCCGTCTTGGTCTGCCTGGCATCCTCATAGATATCGAAAATACCACCTGCTATGACCTTGACCAGAGCGAAGCCGCCCACAGGGGGGAATTCTCCAGCCAGACCATGCTGAACATGGCCTTGCTGCATGACATTCTTCGGGTTGCCGGACAGGCCAAGTTGTCTGGACAGGCAGAACGGGCCGACGGGGCCGGGCAGCAGGCCATAACAAATGGCGCGTCAGGCGTCGTTCCCGGTGTCACGCCCGGTGTAACGCTCGGTGTAACGCTCGGTGTAGCGCTCGGTGTAGCGCCCGGTGTAACGCCCGGTGCAGCGGCTGGCGCAAAAAAGGCTGGGGGGACGCATGCTGCACTATGACGTGCTGATTGTGGGCGCTGGCCCCGCCGGTTCCAGTGCCGCCAGAGCTGCCGCGCAGGCCGGAGCTTCCGTGGCCCTTGTGGAGCGCCGCAGCGCAGTGGGCGTGCCCGTGCGTTGCGCCGAATACATACCGGCAATGCTGGTGGGCCAGGCTGACGTGGGCAAGGACTATATCGCCCAGGCCACGCTTGGCATGCGCAGTTATCTGCACGGCCACCGTATTCAGGACATGGCGGCTCCGGGCTATGTCATCCACCGGGACAAATTCGATCAGGCGCTGGCCAGCGCCGCTGCGGATGCCGGGGCGCATGTACTGCTGGGGCACTGCGTTCTTGGCCGTGAAGGCGGGCAGGGCAGTTGCATCATGTTGTCCACGCCCACAGGCGGGATGATTAGCATAAAAGCCAAGGTCGTCATCGGGGCCGACGGCCCGCATTCGCGCGTGGCCCAATGGGTCGGGCTGCTCAATACCCATTGCCTGCCGTCCATACAGGTGCGCCTGCCCCTGTGCAAAACTCTGGACCATACCTGCATATATTTTGATGAAAGCATCACTGCCGGCTATGCCTGGCTCTTCCCCAAGGGGGACGTCGCCAATGTGGGGCTCGGCATGCTGCGGCAAAGGCACACGCCGGGCCTGCGCCGGGTGCTGCGGCGCTTTGTGCGCGGCCTGTCGGCCCTTGGGCTGGTGCGCGACGAGCCCCTGTCGTTCACGGGCGGCTGGATACCCGCCGGGCCGCCCAGGCCCTGCGTATCGGGCGACATACTGCTGGCCGGAGACGCGGCGGGGCATACCCATCCCATAACAGGGGCGGGCATCTTTCAGGCCGTCATGGGCGGCCAGATGGCTGGCCGCTGGGCGGCCCGCGCCGTCCGGGAGAACAGCCTGGATGTCTTGCAGGGCTATGCGGACGAATGGAACGACTTTTACGGCGACGTTCTGTCCCACGCCCACAAGCGCAGGCTGGACTGGGAAGGGCATAACGGCGTGCTGGACCAGTCCATAAACAGGTTCTGGATAGGATTCAGGGAATACTATGCGGCCTCTTGATCACTGGGACGACGTGCAGCTGGAGCAGGCCCGTGAGCTTTCGTGGGCGCGGCACGGCAAAAAAATACTCTTCTACCTGCCAGGCATGTTTGTGCGTGACGGCGTGCAGGGGCAATACCCCGCGCTTTCCGTCACTGGCCGCGACTGTGCGCAGCACTGCGCCCACTGCGGCGGCGCGCTCTTGCAGAGCATGCCCGATGTGAGCAAACCCGGCAGCCTGCTGGAAAAATGCAGGGCGCTTGAGGCGCAGGGCGTGCAGGGCGTGCTGCTTTCTGGCGGCTGCGACGGTCGGGGGCGGGTTCCGTGGAAGAATTTCATCCGCGCCATTGCCGAAGTTAAGCGGCAGACAGGGCTTTTTGTGTCCGTTCACTGCGGCATGCTGGATGCGGCCACCGCGCGCGATCTGAAAAGCGCCGGGGCGGATCAGGCCCTCATTGACATCATCGGCAGTGCTGAAACGTACTACAAGGTCTATCATCTTGAAGACGGCCCGGAGTTGCTGGACAGCAGCCTTGAAGCGCTGGCGCAGGCCGGACTGCCGGTGGTGCCGCACATTGTGGCCGGGCTGCACTTCGGCAGGCTGCTTGGTGAAAGCTGGGCTCTGGAAATCGTTGCCCGGCACCCGCCAGCCCTGCTGGTCATCGTGGCCTGCATGAATTTGCCCGGCACGGACATGGCGGGCATGACCCCGCCAGCGGCGCGCGAGGTCTGCGGCGTCATCTTGCGGGCACGGGAACTCATGCCGGATACGGAAATAAGCCTGGGCTGCGCCCGCCCCCGCAAGGGCGCCGCCGATCTGGAAGAACTGGCCCTGCTGGCCGGGGTCAACCGCATGGCCCTGCCTTCACAGGAGGCCGTGGCCATGGCCGCCAGCATGGGGCTTGAGGCGCAGTTTCGCAAAACCTGCTGCTCGGTGCGTATGGGCGGGGGCACGGCTGGCTGGTGAAAGGCCGGTATTGGAAGGATTTGCGTTCACGTACACCACGTGACGGGCATATGGAAAAAACGTCTGCTCAAGGGCAGCCAGCGAGGATATTATGAGCCAAGCCACAGAACTGAAAAGTCAATGTTCCCCCAGCCAGGGCGTTTGCGGGCAGGAACCCGCGCCCGAAAGCCCCGATGTCGTGCGCATGAGCCTTGCCGCCGCCATGACGCTGGACTTTGCGCCGGGCAGTTTTTACCGCAACGCCTGCCTTTCGTGCGTCAATCTTCTTTTGACCTACCGCTCTGGATGCGCGGCCCGCTGTTCCTACTGTGGCCTTTCAGGGGCCAAGGAAAAGCGCCCCATCAAGAGCTTTATCCGCGTAACCTGGCCTTCCTTTACCGTGGATGAAGTCATTGCGGGCATTTTGCGGCGTCAGGAGCGCGTCAAGCGCATCTGCATATCCATGCTAACCAACAGCCGCGCCCCGCGCGACGCGACGGACATCTGCCGCCGTTTGCGCGCGGCCGTGGACATTCCGGTTTCCCTGCTCATCTCGCCGACCATACTGACACGCCGCCACCTGGAAGAATTCCGCGACGCCGGAGCGGACAAGATCGGCGTGGCCATTGACCTTGCCACGCCGGAGCTCTTTGCCCGGTACCGTGGGGCCGGGGTAGGGGGGCCGCACTCCTGGGAACGCTACTGGCAATGCCTGGAAGAAAGCCTGGATGTTTTCGGCAAGGGCATGGCCGGTTCACATTTTATGGTCGGCATGGGCGAAACCGAAGAAGAGATGAGCCGCGCCATGCAGCGTGTGCACGATATGGGCGGCAACACGCATCTGTTCTCGTTTTTCCCCGAGGGGGGGTCGCCCCTGGCCGAGCATCTGCCGCCGCCCATTGACCAGTATCGCCGCATCCAGCTGGCGCGCTGGCTCATTGACCACGATCATGCCCGCGCCGAAGCCTTCACCTACAATCAGCGCCGGGCCATCACCGGGTACGGACTGCCAAAGGACGCGCTGGACGGCTTCATCAACGCTGGCGAGCCATTCCGCACCTGCGGCTGCACGGGCCGCGACGGCGAGGTGGCCTGCAACCGCCCCTACGCCAATTCGCGCCCGGGGCCTGGCATACGCAACTATCCTTTCAAGCCGGAAGAAGCGGACGTGCGCCATATCCGTCTGCAAATGGGCTTGCCTTTGTAATTTGCGGCAAAGGCCGCAAGGGCCTTTTTCGCAATCTGCGAATCTGAAACAGGATCGGGCAGGCATCCTGTTTCAGGTTCGTGGACAGCGTGCCGCTTAGAGCAATTTCACTTTGGAATTGCTCTGCTGACGCGAAGGCGGCAGCCGCCACGAAGTGGCGTGGATTCTGGCGAAAACCACGTTTTTCGCCAGAATGATGCGTTGAAACAAAGAGTGTTTCAAAAGCAAAATGCTCTAGCGTGGGCGGCACAGGGCCGCGCCGGTTTACCCCTCCGGCGCGGCCCGCTCTTTGACGCCATAGCGGGAGAGGAGTAAAAAACACACATGACCTTGATCTGCCTGGGCGACAGCCTCACATATGGTTTCGGTATTCCCCGTCACCGGGTCTGGCCTTCATTGCTGGCCAAAACTACAAGCATGAAGGTGCTCAACTGGGGCATCAACGGCGACACCACAGGCGGTATGCTGGCCCGTTTTCAGGCTCACAGCGCCGTTAGCGACGCCCGTGCGGCCATTCTTATGGGCGGGTTCAACGATCTTGCTCTGGGCGCGGATATTGGCGTGGTAAAAGCCAATATGTTCGCCCTGGTGCAGCAATGCTTCAATGTTCGCGTCAAGCCGGTGCTCGGCATCCCCATCCCCGTGCGCTATCCCATCACCTTTCCTCTGCTGGCCAGCATGGATGTGGATAGGGCCTGCGCCGCCTATGGCGGATTGCGGCCCTGGCTGCACAGCCTGGCTGAAGATTTTTCCCTGCCTGTGGTGGATTTTTATCGTCGATTTGAAGAGTTTTTAGTCTCTGCGGCCCTCAACGGCAGAGAGTATTTTGACGCCCTGTACACTGACGGTCTGCACGCCAGCGAAGCCGGGCACGCCCTCATGGCGCAGGAAGCTGCACGGGCGCTGCACAATATCTGACCTTCCCGCTCCGGCGCGCTGCAAGCCCCAGATTTTCGGGCGCTGTCAATCCCTGATTGCCCCCTGATTGCCGGTGCGCTGTCCCCGCGTTTCGGCGCGCTGTCCCCTCGTTTCGGCGCGCTGTCCGTTTTTGAACAGCGCGCCCAGCTTTGCAGCCTTGGGCCGCTCCTTGAGCGTACAGTCTGCGGGGCTGGATTTCATCCGTAAACCAGCCCGTATAATTCAATTTTATCGTTAAATTACCGTGTGTTGACTCAGAGTTTTTCTGTCCGGAAGGCGTGTCACGCGGCCGCTCTTTTGCAAGACGCAGCGGTATTATGGTATGAAAATATGATAAATGTGTAACATTCTTAATTAATTAGCTTTGCAGCATTGTATTTTATATACACTATAATAGAACTCTGTATTGACAGCATTTAAAACATCAATGATTAAAGAAGTATGTATTGCAACCAATTTTATATAAATTAAAACTATCACTAATTGTAAGTGAACGTGAAAAAAATAATTTAATTGCATTGATTATTCTTTCTGTGTTTTATTTACCTCATAAGTGAAAAATCTATGAGAGGGTGGCAATGCGCAGAGGGATGGCTTTTTCCGTGGCAATTATTGCCGCTATTTTTTGCCTTCATTGGGCAATCAATATGGGATTATTGCAGTCCCGTGGAAGTGTGCCATTCTGTGAATCTGTCAAACATCAGAATACCTGTCTTTCTTTGCTTGCTGTAGTTGATAATAATGTGCATAAACCGCCGGACATCAGTGCGGACAGCGCAAAAGAGCTTCCAAGTACTTCGGCTAGCCTTATGGACACCATGCCTGGGTGTGCAAGCGATGATGTTGAAGACCTGCCTCAGATTAAGCATACCTTTTTAAAGATATTTCACCACGATCCAATTAAAAATTTTGGATTGTCCCCTCTGTCCGAAACTCTCACGTGGTTGGACAAAAGCAAACTTCGCACCCTGCGACCCCCTGTGCGTGCAGCGCCGCGCGCCTGACGATAATTCTGCCCAACTTTCCACAAGCACACGCTAAACTGAGACAGCACATGTCCCGGTCCGGTTCCGTGGCAAAAGCTTCCGGCTGTAAAGCCGCGTAGCCTCTGGATGCTGTTTCTAAATAACACGCCTTCAACAGCATTACTTAAAGGTGGAACGTATGCTTAAGTATTTGAGAGTGCTCTATGTACAAGTGTTGATTGCAATCATGATAGGTATTTTGCTGGGGCATTTCTATCCGCAAATGGCGGTAAAGATGCAGCCCTTGGGCAAGATGTTCATCAACCTGATCAAAATGATCATCGCGCCGCTCATTTTTTCCACAGTTGTGACAGGTATCGCGGGCATGAACGACATCAAGGCCGTGGGTAAAACCGGCGGCCTCGCCATCGTATATTTTACAGGCATCACACTGCTGGCCCTGGTTATCGGTCTGGTGGTCGTAAACCTGGTGCAGCCCGGCGCGGGCATGAATGTTGACGTGAGCACCTTTGACGCCGCCGACAAAAGCATCGCCGCCCAATACGCAGGCAAGGCCAAAGACAATAACCTCATCAACTTTTTAATGAATATCATTCCGCATACTTTCGTTTCCGCTTTTACCAGCGGCGAGATACTGCAGGTTCTGCTTGTGGCCATCATCTTCGCCTTTGCCCTGAACTTTAGCGGCGCCAAGGGCCAGCTGTGCTTTGATCTCATCAAGAGCCTTTCTGAAGTGCTTTTCAAGGTTATCAATATCATCATGCGCGTCGCGCCCATTGGCGCTTTTGGCGCAATGGCCTTCACCATCGGCAAGGAAGGGATAGGCTCCGTACTGGCGCTGGGTGAACTGATACTGTGTTTTTACGCCACCAGTATCATGTTTGTAATACTGGTTCTCGGTGTTGTGGGCCTGTTCAGCGGGTTCAGCATCTTCAAGTTCGTCCGGTATATTAAAGAAGAGTTGTTTATCGTTCTTGGCACGTCTTCCTCCGAATCCGTGCTGCCCAACATGCTGCGCAAGATGGAGAAGGTGGGCTGCAACAAGAGCGTCGTGGACCTGGTTATCCCGGCAGGCTACTCCTTTAACCTGGACGGCACGGCTATCTATCTGACCATGGCCGCGGTATTTTTGGCCCAGGCTACCAATACGCCCATGACCATTGGCGAAGAACTCGTGCTTCTTGGCATTTTGCTGATTTCATCCAAGGGCGCGGCGGCAGTTACTGGCGGCGGATTTATCGTGCTGGCGGGTACGTTGAGTTCTGTTGGCAAGATTCCTCCGGAAAGCATCGCCGTCATTTTCGGTATTGACCGCTTTATGTCCGAAGCGCGTGCGCTGACCAATCTTGTGGGCAACGGCGTGGCCACCATCTTTATTTCCAAGATGACCGGCAATCTTGATTCCGAAAAGCTGCGCCGCGAGCTTAACGGACATACGCTGGAAGTCGAAGTGGATGACGATGTTGCTGAAACGGAGATGGCCGCAAGCAAGGCGGACGTTTGATCCACTTCCGAACTGATGCGCGCTGGGCGCCAACTGAAGAGGCACAAGCGAACAGATTGGGAGAGTCATGAAAGAAATTCATTGCAATGACATAGCGCAGGCAGTGGCGCGTCTGGCCATAGATGCCTGCTACCGACTGCCTGCGGATATGGTTGAAGCCATGCGTAAATCCCGCGAGGCCGAACCTTCGCCGGTGGGTCGCACCATACTGGATCAGTTACTGGAAAATGCGGGCATTGCCGCTGAAGGGCAGATTCCTTTGTGTCAGGACACAGGAATCACAGTGGTTTTCGCCGAGATAGGACAGGATGTACACATAGTGGGCGGCGCTTTTGAAGACGCCGTCAATGAGGGGGTTCGCCGGGGGTACACGGACGGCTATTTGCGCAAATCCTGTGTGTTCGAGCCTTTGTTTGAGCGCAAAAATACGGGGGACAACACCCCGGCCGTCCTGCATTCCCGCCTGGTGCCAGGCGACAGGCTGCGCTTGCGTCTGGCGCCCAAGGGGGCAGGATCAGAAAATAAAAGCGTACTCAAAATGCTGGTGCCGGCCGACGGCATCGAGGGGGTACGCAAGGTGGTTCTGGACGCCGTTCTTGCGGCTGGCCCCAACTCCTGTCCCCCTCTGGTCGTGGGCGTGGGCATCGGCGGCACTATGGAACTGGCCGCCCTGTGCGCCAAACGCGCCGCAGCCCGCGACCTTGAAAGCCACAACGCGGATGCGCGTTATGCGGCCTTTGAAGATGAACTGCTTGATATGGTCAACAGAACCGGCGTCGGCCCGCAAGGGCTTGGCGGCGTGACCACGGCCCTCAAGGTGCATGTGGAGTGGGCCCCGACCCATATAGCTTCGTTGCCGGTGGCCGTGAACATCAACTGTCACGCGGCGCGCCACGCCGAAATCGTCCTGTAGGGGGGGCCATGTCTGACCAAGTCAAAAAAATACGTGCTCCTTTTGACGAAACCACGGCCCGCTCCCTGCGGGCCGGCGACAGGGTGCTTATTACGGGCACCATTCTGGCCGCGCGCGATGCGGCCCATAAAAGGCTGGTGGAAACACTGGACAGGGGCGAACCTCTGCCGGTGGATCTGCAAGGGGCTGTTGTCTATTACCTGGGGCCAAGTCCGGCCCGTCCCGGTCATCCCATCGGGGCGGCCGGGCCGACGACTTCAGGCCGTATGGACGCCTATACGCCCCGCCTGCTCAAGCAGGGCCTCAAGGGCATGATTGGCAAGGGCTATCGCAGCCCTGACGTCATAAAGGCTATGGAAGAATTCGGCGTACCGTATCTGGCCGCCGTGGGCGGGGCGGGAGCGCTCATTGCCCGCAGCATCAGAAAATATACGGTGCTGGCCTATGAAGATCTGGGGCCCGAAGCCGTTGCCGCCATGGAGGTGGAGGATTTTCCCGCCATTGTGGTTATCGACTGTCTGGGCGGCAATTACTACGAGGCTGGCCAGGCGCCGTATCGACGTATCTGATGTGTACGTGGCGCGTCCATAGACTGTTTACGTATCATTGCACAAGGAGTTCATAATGGCTTTGAGCAGAAATTCCGCTGAGGGCAAAACTCGCCTGGATTTCTGGCAGGCCGCCACGGGCGCTTTTTTGGCGCTGTTTGTGTGCGTGCACCTGCTGCTGGAAGGGACGGTGGTGATCAGCCCTGCGTTGACCAATGGCATAGCCTGGTTTCTCGAGGCTACGTGGTTGACCCACCTGGTGGCCCCTATCATTATTTTGATGGTTGTTTTTCATTTTTATATTGCGGCCCGCAAGATGCCCTTTCGTACGCATGAGCTTGGCATCTTTGTGCGGCACAGCAGAAGCCTGAAGGATTTTGACACCTGGCTGTGGCTTGTGCAGGTCTTTACGGCCATAGCCATCCTGCTCGGCGTGTTTTTTCACGTATACGCGATCATGACAGACCTTCCCATCAATGTGGCAGGCAGCGCCAAGCGCCTGCACAGCGGATGGCTGGCCTTTTATGTTGTCTTTTTGCCCTGCGTCATCCTCCATACGGGCATCGGCGTGTACCGCATCGCCGTGAAGTACGGCGTCTGCGTCAAGAGCGCCAAGGACATGTGCCGCAAGTGGATATGGATCGTCATGGGCTGTTATCTGTTGCTCGGCTCGCTGGCCTTGGCCCGCGTCTGGTTTCAGGGATAGGGGGGCGTATGCGTATTTTTGAAAGTGACGTTTTGTGCATTGGCGCTGGTCTGGCCGGAGAGCGTGTGGCGGTGGAGGCCGCACAGGATGGCTTCAGCGTTATCTGTCTTTCCGTGGTGCCGCCCAAACGCTCGCACTCCTCTGCCGCCATGGGCGGCATGCAGGCGGCCCTGGGCAACTCAATCATGGGCGAGGGCGACTGCCCCGAAATCCATTTTAACGATACGGTAAAGGGTTCTGACTGGGGTTGCGACCAGGAGGTGGCCCGTCTGTTTGCTGAAACCGGCCCCATAGCCATGCGCGAAATGGCCTGGATGGGCGTGCCCTGGAGCCGCGTCGTGCCCGGCGAGCACACCTACTACAAGGGCGGCAAGCCTTTTCAGGCCACGGAAAAAAAGGAAAATGAGGGGCTTATCCATTCCCGCGCCTTTGGCGGCACCGCCAAGTGGCGTACCTGCTACACTTCGGACGGCACAGGCCATGCCGTGCTTTTCACCCTGGACAGCCGCCTGCTGCAACTGGGTGTGGATGTGCACGACCGCATGCAGGCCGAAGTGCTGGTGCACGATGGCCAGCGCTGCATGGGCTGCGTGGCCCGCGACCTGCGCACCGGTGAACTGGTAGGGTACTTCGCCAAGGCAACGCTTATCGCCACCGGTGGATACGGCCGTATTTACCGGGCCACCACCAATGCCATCATCTGCGACGGCGGCGGCCAGATAGCGGCCCTTGAAACGGGCGTGGTGCCCCTGGGCAATATGGAGGCCGTGCAGTTTCACCCCACGGGCACGGTGCCCACGGACATTCTGGTCACAGAAGGCTGCCGTGGCGACGGCGGAACCCTGCTGGACGTGAATGAATACCGCTTTATGCCGGATTATGAGCCGGACAAGGCCGAGCTTGCCTCGCGTGACGTGGTGTCGCGCCGCATGACAGAGCATATGCGCAAGGGCTTTGGCGTGCCCAGTCCCTACGGCGAGCATCTCTGGCTGGACATCCGGCATCTGGGCGAAAAGCACATCACCACAAACCTGCGCGAAGTGTATGACATCTCCACCCATTTCCTTGGCGTGAACCCCATACACCAGCTCATCCCCGTGCGGCCCACCCATCACTACAGCATGGGCGGCGTGCGCATCAACAAGGATGGCCACGCCTACGGGCTTGAGGGGCTTTTCTCCGCCGGCGAGGCCGCCTGCTGGGATATGCACGGCTTCAACCGCCTGGGCGGCAACTCTCTTGCTGAAACCATCGTTTCCGGACGTATTGTGGGCAAAAAGCTGGTGGAATTCCTGCATGGCTACGAAACCGTGTTCTCCACAGCCGAAATGAAGGCCGCCGCGCTCAAGGTCAAGGATCGCATCGCCGCGCTGCTGCGCGGCACGGGCGACGGCTGCTACACGCTGCGCAACGAGATGCAGGATGTCATGATGGAGCATGTCGGCATCTTCCGTAATGGCAAGGATCTGGAGGCAGGCGTCGTCAAGCTGCAAAACCTGCTGGAGCGCTGCAAAAACATGCGCCTTGGCAGCGGCAACATCCCTGGCCCCAATGCGGAGCTTTCAATGGCCCTGCGGGTGCCCGGCATGCTCAAGCTGGCCCTGTGCACGGCCTACGGCGCGCTTATGCGCACTGAAAGCCGGGGCGCGCACGCGCGCGAGGACCACCCTGAACGCAACGACAAGGACTGGCTTGTGCGCACCCTGGCCTATTGGAACGAGGGCGACAGCCTCCCCACGCTCCGGTATGAGCCTGCCACGCCATTCTTCATTCTGCCTCCGGGCGACCGGGGCTATGGCGGCGGCAAGATCATCCAGGGCGACATCAGGGAAGACCAGATCGTTCCCTACCACGAGAAAGGTTAAGGGAGGCAAGCTCAATGGGACGCAATCTTACGTTCGAGATATTCCGCTATAATCCGCTGGATGCCGGGTCCTACCCGCACATGCAGAAATTCCAGCTTGAAGAGCATCCAAGCATGACGCTCTTTATCGCGCTGAATCTCATCCGCGAAAAGCAGGACCCCTCCTTGCAGTTTGATTTCTGCTGCCGCGCAGGCATCTGCGGCTCCTGCGGCATGGTGATCAACGGGCGGCCCGGCCTGGCCTGCCACACGCAAACCTGTGACCTGCCGGACCACATAACCCTGCACCCCCTGCCAGTCTTCAAACTGCTGGGCGATCTCTCCGTGGATACGGGCACGTGGTTTCGCAATGTGGGCCAGAAGATCGAATCGTGGATACACACCAGCAAGGCCTTTGATCCGGCGGCGCAGGAAGAACGCATGGACAATGAGCTCGCCACCCAGATATTCGAACTGGACAGGTGCATCGAGTGCGGCTGCTGCGTGGCGGCCTGCGGCACGGCCCGCATGCGTGAAGACTTCATCGGGGCCACGGCCATCAACCGCATGGCGCGCTTCTATATTGATCCGAGAGACAACCGCACCCCGGCCGATTACTACGACCTCATCGGCGACGATACAGGGGTCTTCGGCTGCATGGGCCTGCTGGCCTGCGACAGCGTGTGCCCCAAGCAACTGCCCCTGCACGACCAGTTGGGCATCATGCGGCGTATGGTGAGCATGGAATCCGTGAGGGGCATCCTGCCGGATTTCCTGCGTAAAAAAATGCAGGGCTGCGGCCATACGCATTGCAGCGGCAAGGACTAGGGCACGTTTACCTTGAAACGGCTCTGGCACCCGCGTGAGCGGTGCCCGCCGGGCAGGCATGGGGAAACGCTGATTTATTTTGTTTAGCGGTGTTGCTTCACTTTTTTTGAAACAGTCGAGGACGGAAGAGTCCACTCCTGCTTCAAAAAAAGAGCGCGCCTTGCCAAACGAAATACCAGCGCGTTTCCAGGAAGCTCTTTAATCAATGCTTCCATAAGCACAGCCTGCACACTGTTACTGCCGTAACGGCCGTGCCGTACCCTTTGGGAGTGCATCCTAAAGGTGACCTGTTCTCACTGCGCGCCAACAGGAACGAATGGGCCTGTTGGCGCAACTACACAGAATGTCAGAAGATGCTAGGAGTAATTCATGTCCCGTATAAAGAATCTGCGTGAAGATGCGCTGGCCATGCACAAGAATTTTCAGGGCAAGATTGAAGTGCGCGTAAAGGTTCCCGTTCGTGATGCCGATGATCTCACTCTTGCGTATTCGCCCGGCGTGGCGGAACCCTGCATGGAAATCAACCGTAATCCTGAAATGCTGGACGTGTACACCAACCACGGCAATTTTGTCTGCGTGGTGTCCAACGGCACAGCGGTGTTGGGCCTGGGCGACATTGGCCCCGGCGCCGCCATGCCGGTGATGGAAGGTAAAAGTCTGCTGTTCAAGACCTTTGGCGATGTGGATGCTTTTCCCATCTGCGTTGACACCAAGGACACAGCCAAGATCGTCGAGCTTGTGGAACTGATGGCCCCCACCTTTGGCGGCGTGAACCTTGAAGACATCAAAGCACCGCAATGCTTTATCATTGAGGATGCCCTCAAGAAAAACGGCGTTTTCAAGGGCCCCATCTTCCACGACGACCAGCACGGCACCGCCGTGGTTACTCTGGCCGGGCTTATCAATGCTCTCAAGGTCGTCAACAAGAAGCTGGAAGACGTTACTGTGGTCACCAGCGGCGCGGGTGCGGCCGGTATTGCCATCATCAAACTGCTCATGGCCATGGGCCTCAAGAACGTCATCATGTGCGACACGCGCGGGGCCATCTACGAAGGCCGCGCCGAAGGCATGAATCCGTATAAGGAAGAAATAGCCCGGCGCACCAATCCGCAGAAGGTCAAGGGCGGTCTGGCCGAGGCTATCAAGGGGGCGGACGTGTTTATCGGCGTTTCCGCACCCAACACCCTTACTGAAGACATGATCCGCAGCATGGCCAAGGACCCCATAGTCTTTGCCCAGGCCAACCCCATCCCCGAAATCTGGCCTATCCAGCGCGCGCTGGACGCCGGTGCGCGGGTGGTGTCCACGGGGCGTTCGGACTGCCCCAACCAGATTAACAATGTGCTGGCCTTTCCCGGCATCTTCCGTGGCGCTCTGGACGTGGCCGCCACGGACATCAATGACGCCATGAAGATAGCCGCAGCCTACGCCATTGCAGAACTGGTCACGGCTGACGAACTGCGGCCCGACTATATCATACCTTCAACCCTTAATCCCGATGTGGCCCCGGCCGTGGCTGCCGCCACTGCCCGCGCCGCCATAGAAAGCGGCATTGCCCGCAACCCTGTGGATCCGGCCATTGTGGGGAAAAACCTCAAGAACAGACTTGCTAACCGCAAGTAAAACCTTCAGGCGTGTAACAGGCGAATAACGTTGTATCTTCTTCAGCCGCTGCCCCTGTGGGCAGCGGCTGAAGCCGTCTTTGCCCTTGGCGCAGTTCACTGTTTATCCCCATATCTCCTCGGTTTCTGGGAGGCCCCGCCATCAGCCCCGCCATATTTTGTCGGGGCTGATCTGTTTTCGGGAACAGGGCGTTTTTGCTGGCAAGCCTGCCGTGGCGGCGACTGGTTGCGGTTGCCCGGTTTCGGCGGCCCGGTTGTGGCCGGGCATGCCTTTGCGCACGGGCATATCACGGGCGCGCTGGGAAGACTGCAGGAGATCCTGCTGGTACTATTACGCTCCCTGTGAAAACTCTGGTATCTCACGTCTGTGTACTGATAAATGCATAGTTAATGACTATGTTTTTATCGGAAATTTCTTATGTTCACGTTTTTAAAAATACCGATACCAAGTTGCGCATTGTACTCTCCATCTGTACTCAAGTACTACCAAAAATTTTATTTGATTGGAGATGTTCTGTTGAAGCGCACTGTACACTGCCTGGGTGCTTACAGTGTTATATTTCTGTTATCTCAATAACCGGAGGGCATATGAAATGTAGGCGCGTGGTATCCCTGCTCGCTATTCTGCTGTTGCAGGCAAGTGGAGCATGGGCACAGGAGGAGGGGGCAACAGAGGTTTTGTTGACGCCACTTGAGATGACAGAGCCAAAAAACACCATTGACCATATCACCCAGACAGATATGGAAAGAAAGACGGCCACAAATCTGTGGGAAGCACTCAGGGGAGTGCAGGGCGTATATCTTCAGACAACAGGGGCCCGCAATGAGGGTACCATTGGTATACGTGGCTCAAACCGGTATCAGGTCGGCATGTATATTGACGATATTCCCATTGCCACTGCGTACCGCAATGAATGGGATTACAATAATACCCTGACCTATGGCCTTGAGTCTGTAGACATCTCAAAAGGGTACAGTTCGCCCCTGCTTGCAAGCAACAACAACCTGGCTGGCGTGGTAAACCTGCGCACTGCAAAACCCAAAAAAGAATTTGAATTTTCAGCGAAATACATGAATTTTTTTGATCGCAGAATGCATGATCAGGGCCGCATGGCTGCCACCAGCATAGGCACGCGGCAGGAGCTCTACTACCTGAAAGGCACCTTTGTGTATGACAACCAGGATTTTTTCACCCTGCCCGAAGGGTTTGACGCCGCACCCTACCAGGGCACGGGACGTCGCAAAAACTCCGACCACAGAAATCTGAGCGCCAACATCATTGGCGGCTGGACCCCCAGTGATGATGTGGACATCATGGTGGGCTACATGCGGCAAAGCTCCAGAAAAGGCCAACCCTTTGACGCAGCCGAGCTCCGTAAGGGGTCGGATCTTCCCTTTAAACGCTCGTGGTACTGGCCGGAATATGAAACCAGCCGTCTGTACACCAACGCCAATTTTAATCTGAGCAGGCAGGCCCACCTCAAGGCCGTGGTGTACTACGACTCGCATCAGGACAAGTCCGAAAGCTATACCGACATAGCCATGACCAAAAGGGACGGCGCTGATAAAAAGTATGATCAGTACACGCTCGGCGGGCAGTTGACTTTTGACTATGCCTTCAACGCGGCCAACAAGCTGGCGCTCTCTGCTGGCTACCGCATCCTTTCGCATAAAGAGTATAATGATTACGCTGTATTTGATGACACCGGACTGCCCGCCAAGCAAAAAAAGAAAAAGGCCGACGTCGGCGAGCAGCTGGATGAGCGCATTTCGGAAGGGTACTGGGATCTTGGCGCGGAATATACCCTCAAGCCCATTGAGCGCCTGACGCTTGTTTTTGGCACGAGCCTCAGCACCTTGACCCCCATGACGCTTGAAAGCCGTGACCATACTACAGATGCCATGAATTCTTATAAAAAAGGGCTGGACGATACCAAGACCCTGTTCAACTACCAGGTGGGCGCGTTCTACGACCTTACCGAAAAGCATGAAATTTTTGCCACCTTTGCCAAAAAATCCCGGTTCGCCACCATGCGCGAACGGTTCCTGAGAATTGGCGACGCTCCTGCCAATCCCGATTTGAACCCCGAACACGCTTATCATTACGAGCTTGGCTACAAGGGCCTTGTCAGCGACTGGCTCAAGCTCAACACCAGCGTGTACTACAGCGACGTCAGCGACATGATCACGTCCAAGGGGGTCAAGCCGAACATAACTTTTGAAAACCTCGGCAGGGCCACATTCTATGGCTTTGAGGCAGGGGCTGAGGCTGTTGTCAATCAGTACTTCAGCGCGGGCGCTGTGTTCAACTACATGCGTTGGAATAACTGCTCCAATGATGATAAGATTGCCCAATTGCCTGAAATAACAAGCACTCTTTATGGCGTGATCACTCCTCTGGAAGGGTTATCCATCATTCCCCAGCTCAACATCAGCAGCGGCTTTTACTGGAATACCTCCGCTGCTGACGTCCCGTACAGAAAGTCTCCCAACTTTGCCACTGCGGATATCAAAGCGGTGTATGACATCAACAAGAACTTCTCGGTGGAAGCTGGCGTGAAAAACCTGTTTGACCAGGAATATGCGTACAGCGCCTATTATCCGGAACCGGGCCGGAGCTATTTTGTGGGCGTGAGCGCCAATTTCTAGGGAAACGCTGATTTATTCCATTTGGCGGACTTGCTTCACTTTTTTGAAACAATCGAGGACGGAAGAGTCCACTCCTGCTTCAAAAAAGATCGCGCCTTGCCAAAGGAAATACCAGCGCGTTTCCAGGAGGCTCTTTAATCAGTGCTCCCCTAGAGCATTTAACACTTGAAATGCTCGCGTACGGCAGGCAAAAGCCCGCCTGCTCGCATTTCGTGGCAAGGATTTTTCAGAAAAATCCTTGCAGAGCATTTAACTCATTTCATTCGTAAACTGCTCTAGCGCTGATTCAGATATGCTTGACGTACTGTGAACACTGCCGCTTCAGCCGTTGCCATGCGTGTAACGGCTGAAGCGCATCCTGCGTTCATAGAGGTAGCCGTACCGTGAGCACAACGTCGACGTAACATCGGCGCAACGTAGGGCGCAAAGCGCCGGTCTGGCTCTCCCTTTGCCAGAAGACGGCCGGAGCGACATGCCGAAAGGATGGTGACTGTGCAGATTCGATTACTTGCCTCAGGGCTGCTTGTGCTGTTTGTCATGCTTGCCATGCCTGTCATGCCGTGTCGCGCCGGAGCGGCGGCGAGTCCTGCTGCCGTGACTGAGAGTGGGCCAGAGGCAAAGGATGCGCGCAGCGTCTATTGCGCCACCCCGCCTTCCACATTCACGCTGTACGCCTTTGCGCCGGAACTGCTGGCTGGCTGGAATACGCCCCTCAGGGATTATGAAAAAAAATTCATTCCCGCCCGGTACCACAATCTGCCGGTGCTGGGCGGCTGGTACGGCCAGGGCTTCATACCCGACAGGGAAATGCTGCTGGCCAGCGGCATCAAAAAAGCCTTTTACCTGTCCATGGGCCCGCACGACCGCCTGCCCATTGAAAAGACCCTGACCAGCCTTGGCATGCAGGTAACCAGCGTGCCCGGCGCGAGCATGGCGGACATGGCCACCTGTTTTCTGGATATGGGCCGGGCCTTTGGCCGTGAGGAGCGTGGGGCGGCATTGGCCACCTATGCAGAGCAGACGCTTGAAAAAGTGTCCCACGCCATGCGGGATCTGCCCAGTGAAAAATGGACAAGGGTTTATGTGGCCCTTGAGGCTGACGGTCTGGCCTCCGTCTGCCGCAAGTCACAGCGAGCAGAGGTATTTGCCGCCGCCGGGGCCCTGAGCGTGCACGACTGTCCGCCCGGAACGGAAGAATCCTTTTTGCGCGTGACCTTTGAGCAACTGATGGCCTATGACCCTGAAGTCATACTGGTTTTCCATCCGGCGCTCATGCGCCGCATCCCCACAGACCCCAAATGGTCGTCCCTGCCCGCCGTGCGCCAGGGCAAGGTGTACTTTATCCCGCGCGGGCCGTTCAGCTGGCTGGAGCGTCCCGCCACCTACATGCGCCTGCTGGGCGTGCAGTGGCTGGCAAACAAACTGCACCCCGACCTCTACCCCGTGGACATCGCGGCGGAGAGCAGACATTTTATGAAACTTTTTTTCAACCTGGAGCTTGATGACGCCCAGGTGAACGATTTTTTTGATCCCTATGGCACATTCTAAAAAAACCCTGCTCATACTGAGCCTGCTTTTGCTGGCGGCCATCGTGTTTGCCCTGCCCATGGGCCGTTACCCGTTGGCCCTGGGCGATCTGTGCCGCAGCCTGCTGGACGCGTGGGCAGGGCGGCCCCTGAATGAAGAGCAGAGCCGCCAGCTTTTTTTGTTCTTTGACCTGCGGCTGCCGCGCATTGGCGCGGCCCTGGTGGTGGGAGCCTGTCTTTCCGCTTCGGGTACGGTGTACCAGAACATGTTTCAAAATCCCCTCGTATCGCCGGGCATACTGGGCGTGCAGCACGGAGCCGCTTTTGGCGCGGCCATTGGTATAGTGTTTTTTTCTTCCTGGCCGCTCACGCAGGCTTTTTCCTTTACTGGCGGCGCGCTGGGCGTGGGGCTTTCGCTCTTTTTCGCCTGGCTTTATCCCAGAGCGCGCTTTCTGGCCCTTGTGGTGGGCGGCCTTGTGAGCAGTTCGTTTTTTGTGGCCCTGACGTCGCTTGTGCAGTATGTGGCCGACCCCAACCGCCAGCTGCCGGAACTTGTGTACTGGCTTATGGGCACGCTGGCCCGCACGGAACCGCGCCAACTGGCCTGGAGCACCCCCCTCATGCTGGCCGGGCTGGCCTATATCTGCCTCAATGGCAAGGCGGTGAACGCGCTTGCCATGGGGGATGACGAGGCCCGCGCCCTGGGCGTGCAGAGTATGGGCATGAAGCTGCGCCTTATCGGCGCGGCCACCCTGATCTGTTCGCTTACCGTGGTGCTGGCCGGGGTCATCAACTGGGTGGGGCTGGTCATCCCGCATGTCATGCGTTTCATAATCGGGCCGGACAACAGGGTGGGCCTCACAGCGTCAGCCCTTGGCGGAGCGCTTTTTGTGCTGCTCACAGACACGCTCATACGTTCTGTCTGGACAGTGGAACTGCCGCTGGGCATTGCCACATCGCTCATCAGCATGCCGCTTTTTGCCTTCAGCCTGTGGTACGACTGGAAACGGCGATGATAGAAATTCATAATCTTACCGTCAGCTATCACAGCGCCCCTCCGGTGCTGAAAAATATTTCCCTGCGCGTGGACAGGGGCGAGGTGGTCAATGTGCTTGGCCCCAACGGCTGCGGCAAAACGACGCTGCTCCGGGCGCTTCTTGGTCTTTTGCCCTCTCCGCCCGGCAGTATCTTGCTGGACGGCCGCCCTCTGGAAACAATCCCGCGGCGCAGTCTGGCCCGCAGCCTTGCCTATGTGCCGCAACAGCATACCGGGGTTTTTGGCTTTCAGGTGCTGGATGTGGTGCTCATGGGCCGCACCGTGCGCAGTCCCTGGTTGCGTTTTTCCGCCGAGGATCGGCAACAGGCCATGGCCGCGCTGGAAAAAGTGCGCCTGACCCATCTGGCGCACAGGTCGTATCTGGAGCTTTCTGGCGGGCAACGCCAGATGGTGCTGATTGCGCGCGCCCTGGCTCAGGACTGCGGGGCACTTGTGATGGATGAACCTGTCACGGGACTGGATTATGGCAATCAGTTTCATCTGCTTGACCTTATTGGCGAACTGGCCGCATCTGGGCCAGCCATCTTGCTCACCACGCACCATCCGGAGCAGGCCGTCTACCTTGGCGGGCGGGCCGTGCTGTTGAAAGACGGCATCCTGGTGGCGGATGGCGCTGTGGCATCGACCATTACCGAAGATCAGGTGCGCAAGTTGTATGAACTGCCGCCCAGGGCTGAAGCGTGGATGCGCCTGACCGGGACCAGTGCGCCATGAGCCATACAGATGTTGCAGAAGCCGCCATTGGCATGCCCCAGGCTGCGCAGGAGCGCGGCAGGCCGGTAATTTTCGGCAATGTGCTGGTCTTTCTGCTTTCTTTGACGCTCCATACGGCCGCGCTCGCCGCCTTGTGGTTTCTGGCTGTTCCCGCATCGGGCGCGGGACAGGGCGGGGGAACGGACGGATATATCACGGTCAGCCTGCTGGGCGGGCTACCGGGCGATTCGGGCGGCGTTGGCTCCGGAGCCGTGCCGGCCAATGCCGCCGATGCCGCAGCCTCTTCCGCAAACGAATCAGAACCCTCAGATGCCAAGGCTCATGAGTCTCCTTCCGTCACGCCTGTTCAGGAGACTGTGCCTGCCGCTGATCACGTTACGCAGCATGCAGAGGCCGACCAGGCCAAGCCTTCTCTTCCAGTGACGGACGCGGCTATTCCTGTACGCACTGCAAAGCCCGTTCCCAAAGACAAGACCCCCAACCCGCCCGCAAATCCCGCCGCCAACCCGCCCGCAAATTCCGCCGCCAAAAAATCCTCGCACGAGCAGGCGCGGCCAGCCAGCGCTGGCACGGCGCAGCAGGGTGAAAAGGCTTCAAGCCCCGGCCATGAAGGGGGCGGCATGGCAGCGGGCCGAGGCGGCCAAAGTAGCGGGCAGGCAGGACAAAAAGGCGGTGGAAGCGGCGGTGAAAACAGCGCTGCCGGACAGGGAGGTTCCGCCGGATATCTGAAAGGAAATTACGAGTACATCAAAAGACGTGTCAGGCAGTATCTGGTCTACAGTCCGCAGGCCAAGCGTATGGGAATTCAGGGTATGGTGACCGTGTCGTTTACCATCCAACAGGACGGCAGGGTCAGGGATGTTGCGGTCAGTAAAAGCAGCGGTTACCCTTTGCTGGACGAATCCGCCCTTGAAGCGGTGCGTAGTGCAGCCCCCTTCGCAGCGCCGCCGGAGTCGGCGCGCGTGATCATGCCCGTGCAGTTCAGCCTGAGGTAGCGAGGTAGCTATGGTTATTGCAAGAATTCTGCTTTCTCTTTTTCTGCTGGTTTGCTCCGCCGTTCCCGTTCTGGCGGATGTAAAAATATTTGTTACCAATGATGTTCATGGCTACGTGGCCGACAATCCAGAAAAAAAGAACATCGGCTATGCCCGGCTCAAGGCCGTGGCCGATGGCGCGCGGGCCGAGGGCCATACGGTGTTTGTTCTGGATGCGGGTGACGCCTTCAGCGGCAGCGCCTTTGCGCAGATCGACCAGGGCCGCAGCGTGGCAAAGCTTATGGGACAGGTGGGCTACCGCGTGCTCACGCCGGGCAACCACGCCTTTGATTACACCCTGTCTGAAGGCCCATTGTACTACGGCAATGAGTTGCTGCGCCTGGTGCGTGAAAACAGCCCCGGCAAGGTTGACGCCGTGGCCGAAAACCTCACGTACAAGGGGGCCGATCCTCCCGGCATGGTCACAAAGCCTGTGGTCATTTATGATGAAACAGCGAAAAATCCACAGGGCATGCGCGTCATTGTCACTGGCGTTATTACGCCATATTCCGTGAAACCCAGCTTGCGTCAGGCGCTGGCGGACTACGACTTCGACTTGAAGCCAACCCCCGAGGCCACCAAAAAAACCATTCTTGACCGGCTGACGCAGTCTCTTGCACCGTATGACAGGCCTCAGGATGTGGTCATCGTGCTGAGCCACCTTGGCTATGCCGGGCCCAAAGGCGACAAGGACGGGCGTATCACCGGGCCTGATGTGGCCGCCGTGCCCAATGTGGATTTTGTGGCGGACGGGCACAGCCACAAGGCTGTGACCCCGAACCGTGACTACGGGGCAATGTACGCCAACGGCGGACGCTATCTTGAGCATTTCATGGTGATCACCCTTGATGGCAAAAAGGGCGACATGGCCCTTAAATCATACGCTGACGTGGCGGAAGTCGTGCCGGACAAGGCCATGACGGACAGCATCCGACAGCTTGATGCCGCACAGGGTCTTGAGGAAGTTATCTTCACCTCCCCTGACGACAGTGTTTTCAAGGACGGGCATTTACGCAAGGACAGCACGCCCCTGGGGCGCCTTATTTGCGAGAGCATGGCAAAGGCTGCCGGAGC
The DNA here is from genome assembly GCF_034006445.1 of Desulfovibrio sp. NCBI lineage: Bacteria > Pseudomonadati > Thermodesulfobacteriota > Desulfovibrionia > Desulfovibrionales > Desulfovibrionaceae > Desulfovibrio > Desulfovibrio sp. The sequence goes on from NZ_JAVESS010000010.1 coordinate 40,961, forward strand.
CGCCATTGCCCTGCACACTCCCGGCGGCATACGCGCGGGGCTGCCCGGCGGGCCCGTGCACCGGCGTGACCTGCTTGATGTTTTGCCCTTTGACGACCGACTTGTTGCCGTAGACATGACAGGCAAGGAGATTGCCGGTGTGTTCACGCGCGGCATGGGGCACGGCGGGCGTGGCTTGCCGCAGTTTTTCGGGCTTGATGTATGGGCCTGGCGGGATGAAGACGACAGCCTGCACGTGGCCGGGTTGCGCCTCACGAACGGGGATTCGCTCCAGCCGGACAAACAGTACCGGGTGGCCCTGAACGGATTTATGGCCAGAAATATGAATCTGCCCACAAAGAAAGATCGTGGAAACCTCGTGGATGCTTTGGAAAAACAGTTGAAACAGGGTGTTGATGTGGAGGCCCTGCGGGCAGGCAGGAATTTGTTTGTTTTTGCGGACAAGGCAGCGGCGGAGGCGGCCTGGAAGGCCGGGAACCGTTAGTAGGGGTAGCCTGCGAGGGCGGTATTTTTAGTGGAAACTATCAGTCCGGCTGGTGTTATTTAGAGGCGGCGTTCAGGCAGCTATGGATCGGTAGGAATTTTGGGGGCTGTTCTTAGTTTGAGTTTGGGCCGCCTGCGCGGCGGGCGGCAGAGGCGGTCGCAGACCGGGATTTGATCGCTGGGCTATTGTGCTGGCCGGGATTTTGTAGAGGCGGCGTTCAGGAAGGGTATAGGCCGGTAGTATTTTTTTGGGCTGCTCATTACTCTGGTTTGGGCCGCCTGCGCGGCGGGCGGCAGAGGGGGGCTGGCAGACCGGGTTTCGAACGCAGGGCTATTGTGCTGGCCGGGATTTTATATAGGTGGCGTTCAGTGCAGGGTATAGACCGAACGTAATTTTTGGGGCTGTTCTTGGTTTGAGTTTGGGCCGCCTGCGCGGCGGGCGGCAGAGGGGGCCTGTTAGGGGCTGTGCCCCTCCGAGGCCCCCTCTGCACTCCCCCCGGACGACCCCCAAGGTTCTCAATTACCCTAACGTGGCGAGGGCTGCGCGGCTTTTGCTGCGGGAGCTTCCTCGCTCCGCTCGGCGATCTCCCTCCGCGCCGCGCAATGCCATCCACAAGTTTGGCTGTGGTTCAGCCAGGCAATCGCTTGCCATCAACGCGTTTGCTGTGGTTCAGCCAGGCATAGCTTGCCATCAACGCGTTTGCTGCGGTTCAGTTCGGGCAGGCACTTGCACTCGGCGCAATGCCATCCACAAGTTTGGCTGCGGTTCAGTAGGGGCGTCGCTTGCCATCCACGCGTTTGGCTGCGGTTCAGTTCGTGTAGTCGCTAGTCCTCCACGAGATTGCTGCGGTTCAATTCGGGTAGTCGCGGAGTCATTCAGTGCAACGCCATTGGTGGGGTTTGCTGCTGTTCAGAACAACGGTGAGCAAGCCATCCGGCGCAATGCCATCCACAAGTTTGGCTGCGGTTCAGCCAGGCAATAGCTTGCTATTCACAAGTTTGGCTGCAGTTCAGCCAGGCAATCGCTTGCCATCCACGAGATTGCTGCGGTTCTGTTTGGACAGTCATTTGCACTCGGCGCAATGCACCTGCAGGTGTAGCTACGGCCCAGACTGCGGGGCTGTAAATCATCCGGCGCGATGGCATAAAAGCAGTACTCCAGCCCCGATATCTGCGTTTACGCCTGTGCTGTGGCCGGATTTGTCACAGGCAGGGCTGACTTGTGGGCAGCTTGCGGCTATACGCTCCAGAACATGAGGGCGGCCTTTGCCTGCACACTTTCCCGCACCCGACCGTCACTGCTCAGTTCCGCCAGTTTACGGGTCAGGCCCTCCTTTTGCTGCGGGCTAAGCGGCCCCATGCTTTCAAAGAAGCGCAGATACATGAGTTCCGCCTCTTCAAGGCTGCAGTCGCTTTCCCACGCGCGGTCCATATATTCCACTTCGGGGTAGTATCCCATCAGCCAGAGCAGATTGAAGGCGCAATAAAAACTGCGGCTTACGCGCTCCTTGTGCGCGTCCCAGTCCACCAGCGACTTGAGTTGGTCGCGCACCGAGTGGCAGGTATCAACCTGGCTGATGATGCAGCAGGAGCCGCAAGAGGCCGCGATCATTTTTTCCAGGGCAGCCTTGTCGTTGACTGCCGGAGTTCTGGAGGCAAGAACCAGGTGAAACCGGTTGCGCCATCCCAGGGCGTCCAGATCGGCAATGCTCCAGTCCAGCACCTGAAAATGCGCCTTGTCGCACCCGTCCCGCGCGGCGTTTTCCCTGGCGAGTTCTATCATGGCGGGGGCAATGTCAAAGCCCTCCACGCGACCCACCAGAGGAGCCATCTCAAGCGCGTGGCTGCCAGGGCCGCAGCCGATATCAAGTACAGACGCCGACGGGTCAAGCCCCGCCTTGCGGGCTATGTGCTCCACAAGCAGACGCCTGTGTTCGCGTGAGGCATCACCCCGGATGTGGTCGTTGAACGAAGGCGCGCGTTTGTTCCAAAAATCCGCCATGCCGGTTCGCTCTGGCTGGTAGTCCACCCAAAGCGCTTCAAAAGTACGCATGGTTAGTGGCATGATTCAGCCACCATATTTACCTTTTGCCCACCGTGCCCAAAAATGGCTTCACAGTTGTCGTTCTTGAGGGATGCGCTCATCTTTTCAGCGTCAACCACAACCAGACCCGAAAGGGAGCGCACCCCGTGCGAGAAAAGCAGAGGGTTCATGGGCGTGCTGGGGCCCACCATGTATACCTTGGCGTTGGCGCTCAGTTCCAGCAGCCTGGTGATGGTCTTATTGATAAAGGTGGTGCCGGTAATAAAAACAAGATCTTGCTGTGGCAAAATATATTCCGCCGCAGTGTCCGGCAAATCCCCGGGTTGGGGCTGACGCTCAAGTATTGAAAGTTCACAGTGCTGGCGCAGCCGCCCAAGACCGGGAAAATGCCCGACAACGGTTACTTTTTTGCCCTTTGCCTCTGAAAGAAAAAAGTCAAAGGCATCCCCGTGGCGATTGTCCAGCGCCGTACGCAGGGGGCTTGGCTCCACAAGAGCCAGGGTATTGTTGGCGGCGTTCAGGGCGGCAAGGCCGATGGAGGCGGCGTTGAAATCCCAGGACTTTATTTTTTCCGCTATCCGGCGCAGAGGCTGGCCCACCATGTCATGACAGGACTGGGCAGAGTCGGACGCACCCGGAGCAGGGGGGAAATACTGCGCCATCCCTATGCCGCCGCTGTCTGTCTCCACCATGAGCCAGTGTTTGCCGCAGGTGAAGGATTTGACCAGAGCAGTGTCGGGCACAGAGTCAAGCAGTGCGTCATACAAAAACCAGCGGTTACTCATGGCAGACCTCAAGTGGGCGATAGTAAGCGCCATCGGCGCAGGCGCGGCAGTATGTCTTGCCGTCCCGCAAGACTTCCTTGCAGTCCAGCACATCCTCACCACAGGCGGCGCAGGTGCATACGCGAACTGGCGGGCCGGGCAGTTCGCCTTCCGGCATGTCTATGTGTACTTCCTGCCATGCAAAGATGTCATCATCAGTGTACTTTTCCCAAAAGGCTATCTGCTCCTGTTTGGGAACATCGTGGGGAGGACGGTCGGATGTGGTCACGTGTACCCTGACAGCCCGTCCGCTCTTAAGGTCAAGAAAAGACATGGCGGTTTTGCCATATCCATAGACCTTGACCCGCCTGCGGCCCAGAGTCACGCCTGTGACCACATGGGTGGCATCGGCCACGCATCTGTCAGTTTCCAGAAAAATAACAAGATCCCGCAGGTTGTCTTCGGGTTTGAGATCAAGCAGGCGCAAGGCCATAAGGGACATGCGGATGCCCAAGACCTGCCCGCTACAAATGTGACCGTGGTACTTTTCAGCCTTTTCAAGGAATGGTGTGATGTTTGTCATGGCCATACTGTAGTTGTGGTGTATGATATAGTTGCATAAACCTGACCTGTGACACGGAGCCTGTCAATGTATTATGGGGGGTAAGTGTGTACTCAGTATTGTTATAACATTGCTTACGACATGTCACGTCTTTGTTAAATTTTAATAGTCACGCTTTTTTAGTAACCGAGACTATTGTGTGGACGGATGACATAGTCATTCCATTGGCTTTTTCAAAGGAGCGTGCGCTGCCCCTTGTGGGCTGGGGAAGATGTGCGTTGCAATGGCGTGCTGCCTGCAGGAAGGCTGTAGTTGGAGCCACTCAGCACAGACACATTTGGAGCGAAGTATGTTTTGGGGCGTGAATTCTCTACGTTCAAGGCATGCCCGTTACGGCGCTTGAACTCGCGGATAACCAGCGTTGACGCTATCCGGCGAACGCCAGCAGGGAACCGACGCTCTGCGCCATACTAAAATACAAGAAGAGTTTTCGGGGGGGAGTGTGGGGGAGGAGCTCTTTTGCAAAAGGCCCCCCCCGCAAGGCATTTCAGGCTATCTGCGGCATGACGCCATGGAGCGCTTACCGCAAACTGAAGATGAAGGGCAGTTCCACCAGGGTATTCACTGGCTGACCCTTGAGTTTGCCGGGGACAAAACGCATGTTTTTTGCCGCCTTGAGCGCCGCTTCCTCGAAATACCCGTCCGGCGTCGCGTTGACAACTTCACAGTTGCGGGGCTGGCCGGAGGCGTCCACCACAAGGCGCACCTTGACGGAACCCTGAATGTTCATGCGTTGGGCCCTGGCGGGGTATTCCGGTTCAACGCGCCGGGTAATGCTGGGGCGTTGATCCAGTACATCGCAGGCGTAGGCGTCAATCCCGCCCACGGTGCGCGGCTGCGGCCCTGCTGGTGCGGTTGCCCCTGCCTGAAGTGCCGGGCCAGCCGTGGTGCCTGTGGCGGCCGAGGCAACCGTAGTGGTCGGGACGGCAGGAGAAGGCTGTGCTGCCGGAAGGGAAGGCTGCTCAGGCGTGGCTGCTTCCTTGGGTATGGCTGTTTCGCTCTTTTTGGGGCTGATCTTTTTTGCTTCCGGCTTCGGTGGTACAGGTTTGGCGGGGCGGGCATCCGGCTTTGGCTGCGCCAGTTCCGGCGGAGGCGGCGGAGACGGCGCGGGCTTTTCCGCCACAGCGGGCGCGGCAAGCAAGGTGGGATCTGCAGACACGGCAGGCGGCGATCCAGCGGCCGGAGCAAACTCGGCAAGCGTCACACGGTAGACCCTTACCGCTGTGGGTGGCGCTTCCCTGCCCAGCAGCAGCAAACCGCCCAGCAGCAGCGCGTGCATACCCAGGGAAAGGGCCAGGGCCACGCCACGTATGCCAGACAGTGTCGTCATGGGCGTCTTTCCTGGTATTTCTGCGTTGAACTTCGTCCTGTATTCCGGACGAGTGCCATCAGAGTACACTCCCTGCATAAAAAGCTCGTTTTCCTTAAAAAAGCACATGGGGCTGGCCGTCAATGGTCTGCAAACGGACTGCCATGCCGTATGCGCGGCCAAGGTCATGCTCGCTCAGTCCCGATGTCGGCCCCTGATATGCCGGGCGTCCCTGGTGCAGAAGCATGGCGTGCTGCGTGTAGCGCAGCGCATAGCTCAGGTGGTGCAGCACGATGCACACACAAATGCGGCGAGTTGTACTGATATCTGTAATTGTTTCAAGCAGTTCAACCTGATTGCGTATGTCCAGGTGGTTGACGGGCTCATCCAGCAGAAGGACGGGAGCTTCCTGCGCAAGAGCGCGGGCTATAAGCACTTTTTGCAGCTCGCCGCCGCTGAGGCTGGTGACGCACTGTTTTTCCAGATGGGTGAGATGCAGTTCTTCAAGGGCGGCCTGTGTTTTCAGGCGATCTTCCTTGCCGGGCAGCCAGCCCATGTGCGCTCTGCGCCCCAAAAGCACGGCATCAAAAACGCTGCTCGGCACGGGCTGGGCAGTCTGCGACAGGTAGGCCACGGCTTGCGCGCGCTGGCGGCGGTTCAGGCCGAAAAGGCCGCTTCCTCCGTACAGCACGCGCCCGGATGTGGGGCGTTCAAGCCCGGCCACAATTCTGGCAAGGGTGCTTTTGCCCGCGCCGTTGGGGCCGATGAGGGCCATGCAGCGTCCCGGTTCAAGGCAAAAGGATATGCCCTCAAGGATGGTTTTGCCGGAGCGTGCCACAAGAGAGATGTTTTCGGCCTCAAGCATGCGCCCTGGCCCCCCTGAAAAGAATGTACAGAAAAACCGGAACCCCGGTGAAGGCGCAGACAATGCCTACAGGCAACAGGGCGGGGTAGATGATGGACTGGGCCACGAGGTCGGCTGCCAGCAAAAAACACGCGCCAAACAGGGCGGAACCGCCTAGCAGAAAAAAATGTCCGGCGTGGGGAAAGATGAGCCGCACCATGTGGGGCGCCACCAGGCCCACAAAGCCGATGACCCCGTAAAAGGCGGTGGCAAAGGCCGCCATAAGCGAGGCCATGAGCAGGGTAGTGCAGCGCAGCCGCAGCACTGACACGCCCAGAGCCGCCGCCTGGGCGTCGCCCCAGCGCAGGGTGTCATAGTCCAGGTTGCGGCGCAGGGAAAAGACGAGGCCCGTCAGCAGCACGAGGCCCACCAGCGCGACCTCGCGCCAGCTTCCCCTGCCCAGATCGCCGAAGCTCCAGAAAACGGTGGCGGCCACCTGGCTGTCAGAGGCGAAAAACTGCAAGGACATGGTGGCGGCCCCAAAGAGGGTGGACAGGGCCACCCCTGCGAGAATAAGCCCCTGCGGCCCCATGCCCCGCACCATGCTGAAGGCCAGTATGATCAGGGCCGCGCTGAGCGAACCGGCCAGCGCGCCCATGGCCACGGTGCTCAATCCCGCCAGTCCGCCAGCCATGGGCAGAATAACCATGGAAAAGCTGGCTCCAAAGGCGGCCCCCTGTGAAAGCCCCAGGGTAAAGGACGAGGCCAGCGGGTTGTTGAGCACATTTTGCAGCATGGTTCCGGTGAGAGCCAGGGACGCGCCGACAGCCAGGGCGGCGCAGACCTTGGGCAAGCGCAGATGGAGGACAAAATAACGTAAGGATTCGTCGCCGGAAGCGCTGAACAGGGCGGCCCAGATGTCGGACCACGAGCGTGAAAGCGCACCCATCTTTAGGCCCGCCAGCCCCAGCAGCACGGTCACAACCAGCAGTGCCGCCATTGAGAAGACGCGCGCGCGGGGGCCATCCCACGGTTGGGAGCAGCAGTCCCCTTTTGGGGCCACAAAAAGCGGGGAGTGCTGGCTGCCGCAATAAGCCTGGCTGCCGCAGTGGGCGTGCGGGCTGTCGCAGTGGGCCTGGCTGCCGCAGTGGGCATGCGGGCTGTCGCAGTGGGCCTGGCTGCCGCAGTGGGCTTGGGGGTGCTGGGCCGTGTCACTCTGGCCGCCAGTGGGCACCTTACCGGGCATAGTCCAGCCCCTGTGCGGTCAGTTGCAGTCTGCCCGGCCTGCCGGTGACGCGCACCATGTCTTCATACAGGGGGAAGCCGTTGAAAAGAATGAATATTTCATCGGCCAGCGCCTCGGGATCAAGGCTGGAATATCTTTGGGGGTAGGCTGCCTTGGCCATGAAAAAGGCATTGATATACAGCACTTCAGGATTGTTGAAATAGGCCGTGTGGGGCAGCAGCAGCCAGGTGTTGCCGCTTGTGAGGGCTGTGAGGCGTTCATAATACCGCCGTTCGCTGTCCAGCGCCTGGCGTATGAGCGGCAGCCCGTTGCCGTCTATGAAGATCAGGGGCGGGTCGGCCGCCAGCAGAAATTCCCTGTTGATGAAAAAATGTCCTGATTGGCCCATACCATCGACCATGTTTTTTACGCCCGAAAGCGTGAAGGGCAGAAAGTCGGCGGCCGTGCTTTTGATGTCCTGGTTGCCCTTGTAGGAAAGCCCGCCCATGTAGGCCTGCACCATCGCTTGTTCAGCCGGGGCGGGCAGGCGTTTGGCCAGATCGCCAATGCCCGTGACCAGTTCCTGAGCGCGTTCTTCCCTGCCCAGAATGTTTCCGGCAAGGAGGATGGACTCAAAAAAAATCTCGCTGTCAAAGGCGGGCAGCCCCTGACTCAGGGCAATGACCGGCACGCGCAGCTTGCGCTGGATCTGGTCAGGTTCTGACGGATCAGTGGAGATGATAAAGACCACATCCGGGTTGAGGGCCACAATACGTTCATAGTTGGGCACGCGCACGGCCCCGGCCTTGCCGACCACGGGCAGGTCTTTGAAGCGCTCGCGGTTGCAGAGCACATAGGGCTTGGCAATGACGGCCTTGTCGATGTCCTCCACGCCCACGATCCTGTCCTGCGCGCCAAGGTAGGTCACAAAGGCCATGCTGCTGCCAAGGGCGATAACGCGCCGCACGTTTTGCGGCTCCGGCACTTCCACAAGGCGGCCCATGGCGTCGGTGACGGGGCGCGCCCCGGCAGGAGCCGCGCCCGACAGCAGCGCCAGAGCCAGCAGGAGCAGACTCAGCGCTTTTGCCATATGATCATCTCGATGACATAGTCCGTGCGTTCCACATACTGGCCTTGTTCATCCTTGAATGTCTCCACGTGCGCTTCCACAAAGCGCGGGTCGGGTTCCGCGCCGTATTCACGCAGGGTGGTGAGGCAGACGTCCACAAGATCCTCACGGCTTTTTGCCACCACCCACTGGCCCGTGACCGGGATGGCTGTGTAGGGCACGCCATTGCGGTCAAGCCAGGATCGCATATCCTGGGCATTGTTGAAAATTTTTGGGGCAATGCCGTAGTGCTCGTGCAGGCCCTGCATGACGTTGGAGAGCATGCGGTCTGAAAAGCCCATAAAAACCACCTTGTCGGCGGCATACTGCATGAGCTTTTCTCTACTTGCGTCGCTTTCAATGGCTGGCGTCATTGAGGCAAAAACAACGTCAAAGCGTTCATGGGCAGAAAAGTCATCCCAGCCGGAGCATACGGTGGTAATGTTGGTGATGTGCATGGCCGCGGCGTCTTCGCGCAGCAGGCGCAGCATCTCGTCGGACACGTCCACCGCCGTGACGTGCTCGCCCATGCGCGCCAGACGCAGGGTGTACATGCCGCTGCCACAGCCCACATCCAGAATGCGTTTATTGGTGAAATCCACTCCGTTTTCCATGGCGTGACGAAGCATCTTGGCCTCGTAGGTATGATCGCCTTCCTCAAAGCGCGGGAAGGTGCGCGAGCGGGCATTCCAGAATTCACGCTGCTTTTGCTGTTTTTCGTCTACAGTTCCCATTTGATGCTGACCCCCGCGTTGATTCCCAGTGCCGGGTATCCCCAGGCTTCTTCATACTGGGTGTTGGTTATGTTGTCCGCATAGGCTTCAAGAGTAAGGTGTTCGTCAACCCTGTAGCTGAGGCTTGCGCCAAGGGTGGCGTAGTCGTGCAGCGTGCCCTTACGCAACTGGGCCGTATTGACGTAGTAGTTGCGTTGCCCCACATAGGTCAGCACGGCGTCAAGGGTGAACTGTTCGTTGATTTTCCAGGTGGTTCCAAGGGTTCCCTTCCAGTCGGGGATGTATTCCAGCCTGTCCAGCACGCCGTTGGGGTCGGCAGGGTCATTGGTTTTTTTGCTGTCCTGCCTGGTGATGGCGGCGTTGACCGTCACAGTGTCCAGCAAATCATAGCTGCCGCTCAGGGTGGCCCCGTATATTTCGGCGTCGATATTGTAGGCGGCCCAGGCCTGGTAGCTCGGCGACCGGTTAACGTAGACAGGTTTGTGAACGATGTAGTCCTGAACGGTGTAGTAAAAGCCGGAAAGCTTGAGAAAACCCTTGCCCCCGAAGCTGTATTTATAGGCAGCGTCAATGCCGCGCGCGGTTTCGGGCTTTATGTCCTTGCCCACCAGATAGGGCACGTTGACCGTGGCGTCCCGCGATGATGCCTGCGAGTTCCAGTACAGTTCCGGGATGGTGGGGGTTCTGTAATTCTGGTACAGCGCAAGGGAGGCGGACTGGTGTTCGGTAAAGTCATACGTGAGCATGATCTTTGGGGAAAGCTGCGAGTTTAAAAGATGTTTGTCCTGACCTTCAGGGCTGTAGCTGAAACTGTCGTAGCGCAGGCCCATATCAAGACGCAGGCTGTCGGTGATGGAGAACTTGTCGGCCAGAAAGGCACCCGTGACCGTGGCGGGCCTGCCTGCTTCTGCGGAGTCCATCTTGCCCGTCCACTTGTTGGCCCCGGCCTTGTTGTAGTTTTCGTCCACATATTCAACGGTGATGGGGCCGGGGGTCAGCCTTTTGTATTCAACACCCGTCATGAGCTCGTGGCCATGAACGGTGACGCCCGTTTTGAACTTGAAGCCGTAGGTATTGTCCACAATGACGTTACGGTCCAGTACGAGGTCGCCGTTTCTTGTTTGGGAGGGATTAAAGTCTCTGGGATTCGTTGTTTTTAACTGCATGCGGGCGTCAACGTCCGCATAGTTTTTTTCACGGCGGCTTTCGCTGTTCTTGAAACCGGAGACTTCAAAGTAGGCGGTTTCAAGAAACTCCTGCCGATAGGTGAAATCCATAAGGTGGCGGTACTTGGTCCAGTGCGCGCCGTCGCCGATAACCGTCATGGAAGGCGTGGGCGAACCACCGGCAAAGCTTTCGCCGCTGGCTGTTGGGTAGTTGGAGTCAATGGCGGAACTGAAGCCGGGCACATCCGGATTGGCGTCGCTGGCGGGGTTGCCGTCGTTTCTGTTGCTGCGGATAAGCCCGCGCCGGGTCTGGCTGTAGTTGTACCCCAGGGTGAGTTCTGCCCGCCAGGGCAGGTCGATGTAGAGCTTGGGGTTGAAGTGGAAGGAGTCGTAGTCGTTGTTGCGCAAAAAGGGGTCGGCGTGCTGATGGCTCAGGCCCACGCTGAGGCCGATGGCGTTGAACTTCTGGGCATAGCTGCCGCGCACGTTGTGAAAATCGTAAAAGTCCTTCCAGCCGCCCATGGTGGCGTAAGCGCTGAAATGGGGCTGCTCCGTGGGCCGACGGGTATAGGCGTTGATGACCCCGCCAAGGGCGCTGTTGCCGTATTCAACCGAACTGCCGCCCTTGATGACCTCAATCTTCTCGATATTGTCCAGCGGGATGGTGCCAAAGTCGATATAGTTGCCGCCGGACATGCCCGTGGAACTGATATCACGCCCATCAAGGTTGAGCATGATTCTTTTGGATTCCATGCCCCGTATGGAAATGATGTCGCTGCTGTCTCCCATGGCGGCCTTGCGCTTGAAGGATATTTCAGGGTCGCGCACCAGGTAGTCGGCCACGTTGTTGCTGCGGTTTTTTTCCACAACAATGGCGGTTGTTCTGTCCAGATTGTCTTCTTCCATACGTCCGGTAACCTTTATGGGATCCAGAACAAAGACATCCTGCATGAGGTTGTCGGAACCGGCCGCGATCCCCGCTCGGGGAAAGGCCATAACTGCCAGCAAGCACAGACTGAGAACAAGTTTCATGCGTACTCCGGAGCGGCGCCTGTGCTGAAGGTTGGTGTCAGTCCTGCGCATGTGATGTTTTTTAAAAAAGTGCTACTGTCTGATGGAAAAAAGGCTGCTCGCGGCAGCCTTTTGCCTTTTTTTGTTACCAGCGCCGGTGGTATGTATGCTGGCAGTCCAGGCAGACCTTTTTGCCGTCCTCAAGGCGCAGCATGGGTTCCGCCACGCCCTCGCCGCAGACTTCGCAGGCTATGGTGGAAAAAATGCGGGGAGCTTCAGGGATTGCATAGTCCGGGGCCGCCGCGCTGAATAGTTTTTCAAGCGGCATGTCCATAAGGGTTTGCTGCCATTCATCCCTGCTGGCCTGTTCGCTTTTATTGACCTGCAGGCACAGGCGCAAGGACGCGCCGCTTTCGCGGTCAAAAAAGGAATAGGCGTGTTTGCCGCGCGGGCGCGCCACAAGATTGCCCTTGCCAGCCGAACAGCCGAGCAGGCTTTGAATGGCGTCCACACCGCAGGCGTCGTTTTCTGTAACGCAAACAAGCTTGCCGTAGGCGGCCTGCCCAAGCACGGGGTGGGCCATCACAGCCTCCACGGCGCGCAAACCGATGACAAGGCCGGGGCAAAGATGCCCGTGAAAGGTTACGGCCCTGTTGAGCCTGTCCGAAGCTGATTGGTCCATGATGCCCCCCTGCATGCAGCCTGACTCTGCATGCCAGTTTCCGCATAGCTGTTTGCTTTTGCATGGCAGTTTGGCCACGCCTTCCCGTGCGCGGCCTACCCCGGTCATCCCTGCCCAGCGGCATTGTCGCCGTGTGGATACGACGGTACGGCTTTGGGCAATTCATAGTAACACAATTTGAATTATCGTAACACGTAAGGCTAAGCTTGGCAAGAAGTCTGCGCTTGTTTGCCATGCACGTTGGCGACGCACGCAGGCAGCAGGATTTGGCAGTGGCAGGGCAAGGGCCGTGTGTGTTGCAACGCTTTGTGGGGAGGGCGGGTTGTTCTGTCAGTAAAGAGCAGGGCGGGCAGCGGTGGACGTGCTGTAGAGCAGTTTACGAATGAAATGAGTTAAATGCTCTGCAAGGATTTTTCTAAAAAATCCTTGCCACGAAATGCGAGCAGGCGGGCTTTTGCCTGCCGTACGCGAGCATTTCAAGTGTTAAATGCTCTAGAATGGCAGGTGCGGCCTTGCGCAAAAGAATGAAAAAAGCCCGGAGGGGGCCTCCGGGCTTGTGATTTGCGCGAAAAGAAGAATCAGCGTTTCCAACTGGCTCTTTAGCCGGCGTTTTCCTTGAGCTCTTGCATGAATCCTTCGGGCACTTCAAAGCCGAGCTTTTGGGCTGTTTCCGCCGCTTCTTTGGCCTTGGCATGCTCGCCCTGGTCAAAATAGGCCAGCGCAAGGTTGTTCCAGGCAGGGGCAAAGGCGGGTTCTTTTTTGATGATGGCCAGGCACTGTTCTTCGCAGGCCTTGTAGTTGCCCTTCATGAAATAGGCCGTGGCCAGGGCGTTTTGCGCCTGCACAAAGTTGGGGTCCCACTTGAGGGCCTTGTTCAGGGCGGTGATGGCCTTGTCGGGTTCGCCGCGCTGCAGGTGTACAAAGGCGATATTGCCCCACGGCACGGGGAACTTGGCGCGGCAGTTGGCGGCTTCTTCATTGTAGCGCAGGCAGCCGTCAAGGTCGCCGCGTTCAAGGCAGATGCCGCCAAGCTGCACGTAGGCCTCGGCCAGGTGCGGCGAATTGCGCACGGCCTCCAGAAAGGATTCTTCGGCGGCCACAAAGTCGCGCTTGCTCAAAAGGGCCAGGCCCAGATTATAGTGATGGTTGGCGCATTGCTCATTTCCGGCAATTTCCGCCTTGAGGTCTGCAATATACTCGTCCAGATCGTCGTAGCGAGCTTTCATTGGATGTGTCCTTCTTTTTTCAAAAGATCATGGTACCAGCGGCAAAAGTCGAAAATGCCCATGTATTTTTCGTCTTTATTGATGACGCCCAAAGCGCATTCCATAGCGCCCTTGCTGTAAGCCTTGCCGTACGGCCCGTTCTTGGCCGTATCGCGCAGAAATTCGTTGATAAGCTGTTGCGTGGTGCGCTTTGAGATGTCCGTGCGCAAATCAAGAGGATCATTGGGTTTCTGGAAAGGATCCCAGTTTTCATAGCCCAGGCGGTCCACAAATTTGCGGCGACGCGGATTCATGCGGTCATAAATCTCGCGCTTGAGCTTTTCCTGCTCTTCGTTCAGTTCTTGCGGCGTGCCGTCCCGAAAGACGGTGGCGGGTATGCTGCCGTACATGCCGTACTCCTTGCTGTGCGCCAAAAACGTCTGTGGGCGTGCCGTTCCGGTTTGTGCCGGATTCGCCGCAGCCACGCCCGCGCGCACGGCGGTTGCGGCTGATATTGCCAGCGGCGGCCTAATCTTCTTTCTTGGCGGGGCCTATGCCAAGGTACGCCTCGTCATAGCGGGTCAGCAGCGCCATGGACAGCGGCACATAGACTTCATGCAGTTCCTTGAAGCGCGACTTGGCGGCAGTGGCAATTTCCTTGCTCAGATCTTCAAGCCTGGCCTGCATCTTGTCCATATGCACCGTGGGGTAGGAACGGCCCTTTTCAAAAGCCGAGAACCCGCATACGTGCCCCTGGCCGCCAATGGCCGTGGGCACGCCGTAAAGCCGACAGGTGATGGGTCTGGCTTCATACAAAAGGCAGCGATCTTCATCGTCCAGCAGCGGACAGCGCATCTTGACTTTGGCGGCCACGGACATGATGGCTTCGGGGCTTTCGCCGTCTTTCTCAGCGCGGTACAGTTCGCGCTTGAGGCGGGTGATGTGGCGATCCAGTTCAGAAGCGCGCTCCAGAATGGCCGAGCGTTCGGGCCCGTAATTGAAAGCTTTTTCAAAGGCCCTGTGAATATACATGGCCTCCACCAGCGAAAGGTCGAACATGGCGTGGCAGCAGTCGCTACAGCCTTCTTTACAGGTCACGCACTGCGGACATGCCTCCCGTACCCGGTCAAAGAGGGTGTCGGCCTCAGCCCGCAGGTTTTCATAACGGGCGAAAATGTCGGTCAGATCAGGGATCATGGTCATCCTGTGGCTGTGCGGAGGGCGCGTACGGCCGTCCGGCAAATGTGCGGCAGGGCGCAGGCGGAAGGTGTGAACCTTGTTTTTGCGGGCGTTCTGGCCAGGCCTGAACACAAAGCCCACAAGGCGTATCCGGTCGCGCCCGGCGTAGTGTACGGGATTTCAAGGCTGGTTGTGATCCGCAGGGAAAAACCCCGCGTTTCGCCTTGTATGTAAGTGCCGCCTGGCGCTCGTGCGTCGGGCGGCACAACACTCAGTCTGTGACTGGGTCAGCAATGGAATGCCAAACGGCCTTCCACCATTACCTTAGTTTTCTTCAATGGTAATGGCGCTGACTTCACAGACTTCGACACAGGATTCACAGCCGAGGCATTCTTCAGCGTTCACCGGTTCGGACTTACCGTCCTTGATTTCATAAACTTCAACGGGGCAAACATCCACGCATTCGCCACAGCCGATGCACTTGTCCACGTCAACATTCACATTGTAACCCATGATGTCCTCCCAATAGGTTGTCTTGCTTGATCTCACAAGCGGGTAAAATTAGCTTGTGCAATTGGATAGCTTTAGCCTACCCCCCTGTCAAGTGCCCTTTGTTCTGTGCCTGAAAAGCCTCGCCATGCGCTGGTTTTCAGGCGTATGGCCTGTGATGGGGTCAAAAAGGCAAAGCATTGCCGTACCCCGCCGGAATCTGCCCGAAGGGGCGTAATCCGGCTGCTCAGGGCATTATTCTGGCGTAATAGCCCTTGCCGTTACGCATGACCTGCAAAAGCACCTGCCCGGCCATGCGTTCGCGCCGGAAGGCCTGCAACAGATCGTTCATCTCGCGTACAGGGTTGGCCCCCACAGCGGTGATTGCATCGCCCTTGCGCAAGAAACTTGAAGCCCCCTGCTTGTTGACGCTGTTGACCACAACGCCGCCGGATGTCTGCACCGCGCTGAAACCCCAGCGTTTTTCCATGAGAGCGCGGGCGTTTTCATCCGTAAAGGGCGCGGGAACAACCTCGACCGTCACGGCCCGGCCGTCCCGCCGCAGGGCCAGGCGCAGCTTTGCGTCTGGCGTCTGGTTGCGCAAAATATCAAGATAGTCGCGTCGGTCGCGCACGGGCGTTGCATTGATGGTGTCCAGAATGTCGCCGGGGCGTATCTGGGCCTTGTCGGCAGGAGTGCCGGGAAAAACCATATTGATCAGCACGCCGCGCGCGTTCTTGAGGCCCAGCGCCATGGCGGTTTGCACGTCCACATCCTGCACGTCAAGCCCGAGCCACAGGGGAGCGACCTTGCCGCTGTCCACAAGGTCGGCCATAACCCGGCGGGCCTTGTTGACGGGGATGGCAAAGCCTATGCCCTCGGCCCTGGCGTCCACGGCAGTGTTGATGCCGATAAGCACGCCCTCCAGATTGAGCAGGGGGCCGCCGCTGTTGCCGGGATTGATGGCCGCGTCGGTCTGTATGAGGTCGGTAAAGGCGCTGTTGCGGCTGCGTATGGTGCGCCCCAGGGCGGAAACCACACCCGTCGTGACCGTATGGCTGAAGCCGAAGGGGTTGCCTATGGCAATGACGGTCTCGCCCGGCATCACGTCGTCAGAATCTCCAAGGCGCACTGCCGGAAGATTCTGCGGGGCCCTGATCTCCAGTACGGCTATGTCGAAATCAGGGTCGGCCCCCCGCACGATGGCGGGGAACTCACGCCCGTCAAGCAGGCGTACCATGACTTCGTCGCCGCCCGCGATAACGTGGGCGTTGGTGAGCACGAGTCCCTTTTTGCCGTCAACAATAACGCCTGTTCCCAGGCTTTCGCGCTTCTGGTTGCGGGGGGAGGGGCCGCCGAAATCCGGGCTCAATCCAAAGCCCGGCCCAAAAAACTGTTCCAGAGGCGAAAGATATTGCCCCTGAATCATATGGGTGCTGGTGATGTTGACCACAGCCGGAGCAACGGCCTGCACGGCGCGAACCACAGGGGTCATGCGCGGGCTGTTTTCCTGAGGGGCCGCGCCTGCCTGCGCAGGGGCAAGGGTAAGCAGCCCGCCGGAAAGAAGCGTCAGCAAGGTCCAGTAGAGCGCCCAGGACAAGGTGCGGTGGACGCCGCAAAAATGCCGTTGCCCGCACAGGGAACGAACCCTGGAGGGAACCTGGGCATATATGGTTGTGAGAGTTTGGGTCATTGGTGAGAATCCTCGGTTTCGTATACCCGTCATAATAAGCACCCTCAGGCGATGGTAAAGGGCGGGCTGGCATATTCTCTCTGTTTGCCGCGCCTGCCCTTGCGCACGGAAAGGGGAAAGGCTAGAGAAAAATTATGAACGACACCACTTCACAGTTTTTTTCATCCCCAATGGCACTTGAAAGGATTTTTCCCGACCTGCATATCGAACCTTTGCGCCAGCAGGATCTGGATGCGGCCCAGGCGCATCTCGACGACCTCACCAAACCCAGAGGCAGCCTCGGCAGGCTTGAAGATCTGGCCCGCAGGCTCTACGCCATGCGTAGGGGGCAGGTGCCCCTGCGGGTACAGCCTGCGCTCATGCTAACCGTTGCGGGCGATCACGGCGTGGCGGCTCAGGGGGTTTCGCCTTTTCCGCAGGCCGTGACGCGCCAGATGGTGCAGAATTTTTTTGGCGGCGGCGCGGCCATCAACGTGCTGTGCCGCAGCATGGGCATGGAACTGCGTGTTGTGGACGCCGGTTGCGCTGGCGGCCCGTTTGCGCCGAACCCCATGCTGCTGGACTGCCGCCTCGGTGACGGCACGGCGGATATGACGCTTGGCCCGGCCATGAGTGTGGAAACCTGCCTCAAGGGGTTGCGTGCGGGCGTCAAACTGGCTCATGACGCCGCAGACAAAGGATATCAGTGTCTTGGCGTGGGGGAAATGGGCATTGCCAACTCCACTGCGGGTACGGCCCTTTACTGCGCGCTGCTGCACCTTGAACCTGAGGTCATGGCAGGGCCGGGGGCGGGAGCCGATGCGGCCATGGTGAAGCACAAGGCCCAGGTAGTGCGCAAGGCCCTGGCCGTTAACGAAAAAGCGGTGCGCAGCGGCGATCCCTTGAAAGTTCTGGCCGCTCTTGGCGGCTACGAGATTGTGGTAATGAGCGGCATCATGCTGGGCGCGGCCTCGCGGCGCTTGCCCGTGCTGGTGGATGGCTTCATTTGCAGCGCGGCCTATGTGGCGGCCTTGCACATATGCCCGGTTCTGGCCGAGTACGCTGTGCTGTCCCATGCCTCGGCAGAGCAGGGGCACGGTCGGGCGCTGGCCCGGCTGGAGGAGGCCACGCCCGAACAGCGGCCCCTGCTGCACCTCGACATGCGGTTGGGCGAGGGCACCGGGGGGGCCGTGGCCTATGGCCTGCTACGCTGCGCCGCCGACATCTATAATGATATGGCCACATTCAGCGCTGCCGGTGTGGCGGAGCAAACATGCTGACCATGACAGACGGTGCCAGGGGGGATTTGGATGCGCCTCGCGCGGACGGCGTGACGATAACTCCCGCTACATGCCCTGCCGCAGACCCGGCAGTAGACCCGGCCGCAGGCCTTGCTGCTGATTCCGCCGCAGGCCTTGCCGCAGATTCTGCCACAGACCCTGCCGCAGGCCCGGCAGTATACCCGGCCGCAGGCCTTGCCGCAGACCCGGCAGTAGACCCGGCCGCAGCCCCTCTGCTTGAACTGCGCGAAGTTTCACGGCGTTTTGCCGTCAGGCGGGGTTTTTTTGCCGAGCAGCGCCTTCTTACGGCTGTGGACGCCGTGAGCCTTTGTCTTTATCCCGGTGAAAGTCTGGGGCTTGTGGGCGAATCGGGCTGCGGCAAATCGACTTTGGGGCGGCTTGCCTGCGGTCTGCTCGCACCCTCAGAGGGGCAGGCGCTGCTTGGCGGCAGGGATTTGCCCCCGGCAGGGGCCAACAGCTGGGCCTCCGGGCAGATTCAGATGGTATTTCAGGACCCTTTTTCTTCACTCAACCCACGGCTTTCCGCCAGGGCCTCCATTGCCGAGCCTCTGGCTGCGCGCAACATTCCCCGGGGCGAACGCCTCAGGCTGGCTGACGAAATGCTTGCCACCGTGGGGCTTGAAGGCATGGGGGGAAGGTACCCTCACGAATTTTCGGGCGGCCAGCGTCAGCGCATAGCCGTGGCCCGCGCGCTTATCACCCGGCCTCAGGTGGTGGTATGCGATGAGCCCGTGTCCGCTCTGGACGCCTCGGTGCAGGCGCAGATACTGAACTTGCTGCGCGACGTGCAGGAACACTTTGGCCCGGCCTATCTTTTCATTTCGCACGACCTTTCCGTGGTGGGTTTTTTGTGCAGGCGCATTGTGGTCATGTATCTGGGGCAGGTGGTGGAAGAAGCCTCAGCGGAGCAGCTTTTTTCCGGCGCGGCCCACCCCTACACGCAGGCGCTCATGGCCGCCATGCCCACGGGCGAGGGCGGGGGCTATCTTGCCCCGCCGCTGGAAGGCGAACTGCCAAGCCCTCTGGACCCGCCGAACGGCTGCCGTTTTCATCCCCGTTGCCCCAAGGCGCAGGATATTTGCCGTCGTGAGGCTCCGGCCTGGAAGGAGCGCGCCCCGGACTGGCGGGCACGCTGCTGGTTTGCCTGACGCGCACCGGGCAGGGCGCTCGAAGGGCGGGCCGAAAAACCGTTTTTCCTGTTCTTTTACCGAATGAAACGTCGGCTTTCAGGCATGCCTGAAAGCCGACGTTATTTTTACCGCGCCGGACTGGCCACGGGTTTTGAAACATCCCCACTTCAGATCAGAAAACCCTTTGTGCCTAGAGCAGATTAACTTTGAAATGCTTCACATTTCAAAGTGTTCATTCAGCCGAAAAATGTGATTTTCAGCTGAATCCACGCCACGTTGTGGCGCGCTGCACTTTTGTGCAGCGTTAGAGCATTTACACTTTTTCAAAGTTAAAATGCTCTAATGAACCACAACAAGAGTTTTAGGGGGAGGGGGTGTGGGGGAGGAGACCCTTTTGCAAAAGGGTCCCTCCCCCACAAAGTATTTCACCATAACCTTAACCTAACCGCCTAACCGCCTAACCGCCCTTGCGTTCCATTTCCGCACCGCGGGCGTCAGCGGCCAGCACGGCGTCAACCAGAAGGCCGGTGAGGCCCGCGCGATCCAGCACGTTCACTCCGGCAATGGTCAGGCCGCCGGGCGAGCAGACGTTGTCCCGCAGCTGTCCGAGGGGTGAGGCGTCCTGCTCCGCCATGCGGGCCGATCCGGCAAAAAGGGCCGTGACCATCTGCCGTGACTGGGCGTGGGTGAAGCCCAGCGTCACTCCGGCCTGCACGAGTCCCTGCATCATGGCAAACACGTAGGCCGGGCCAGCGCCAATGAGCGCGGAAAAGGCCGTGAACTTTTCTTCAGCCAGTTCAACGCACTGCCCCAGAGTGCCGAAAACCTGCAAAAGGTTTTGCTTGTGGCTTTGGGAGAGTTTGGGGTCTTCAAGGCACAGGGCAAACACGCCCATGCCCACCAGGGCGGGCGTATTGGGCATGCAGCGCACTACGGGGCAGGCGTTTTCGGCCCATTGGGCAAGGCTGTTGCTGGTGATGCCCGCAGCCACGGACACAAGAACCTTGTTTGCGTCAAGCGCGGGGCGCAGTTGCCCCACCACTTCCCGTATCTGGTAGGGCTTGACCGCCAGAATGATGATGTCCGCATTTTCGGCCACAGCGAGGGGGCTTGTCATGACCTGCACCCCTGCTTCTTCAAGGGGACGCATGCGCGAGGTTGTGCGGTTGTAGCCACACAAAGCGTAAGCGTCCGTCTGGCCCTGGGTATGGCCCGCACTGCGGGCCAGCCCGGCCAGAATGGCTCCACCCATATTGCCGCAACCTACACAGCCTATGCGCATTGTCATGATTTACTCCGAAATTTCCAGGCCACTGAAGAAATAGCCAATTTCAAAGGCGGCGGTTTCCTGAGCGTCCGAGCCATGCACGGCATTGGCCTCAATGCTCTGGCCGTACTTGGCGCGGATGGTTCCGGATTCGGCCTGGGCAGGGTTGGTGGCGCCCATGAGAGCCCGCCAACGGGGCACAGCGTCTTCACCACGCAGCACCACGCAAACCAGGGGGCCGGAGGACATATAGTCCGTCAGGCTGTCGAAAAAGGGGCGTTCGCGATGGACGGCATAGAACCCGGCGGCCTGGGTCTTGGAAAGATGCAACCTTTTGAGGGCCACGATCTTGAGCCCGGACGCCTCCATAGCCGCCAGTATTTCACCGGTGAACTGGCTTGCAACGGCATCGGGTTTGATAATGGCAAAGGTGGATTGCATCATGACACACTCCTTAATCTGATAGGAAAAAGACGGGACGCCGCATACGCCCCGGCGCGCCCCTTGCGGCGCACTGCCCGTCCGGTGCGGCTCCCCATCGGAGCCACGGCGGGCAAAGTTGTTAACATGGCGCTTGGGGCATCGTCGTGGTGAGGATGCACTGCGACCGCGCGGGCAAAGGCCCGGCATGCGCTGCGCCTGATGTAGAAAAAATGTCCTGGCCTGTGGCGCGGCTACTTTTAGAGCATTTAACACTTGAAATGCTCGCGTACGGCAGGCAAAAGCCCGCCTACTCGCATTTCGTGGCAAGGATTTTCAGAAAAATCCTTGCAGAGCATTTAACTCATTTCATTCGTAAACTGCTCTAGCACGGCCACTATGGCGTGGCTATCGTGCAGGTGTACGGGCCGTATCGGCAGCCTTTTCCTGCGCAAGGCGCCAGACCAGCCGCCGCAGGGGCACAAGGGCCACCTGCTCCTTGTCCTGCCAGGTTCGCAGGGCGCGCAGGGTTTCCTCATACGGGTGACCGATGGCCACTGCGTAGCCTCTGGCGCGGGCCTTTGCCGCCGCCTGATCCAGGGCGGACAGGATGTCGGGCGTCTGGCGGCGTGTATCAAGAAAAACGTCCCGCACGGCGCTTACCATGCCCAAGGCCCGCGCCTGCACTCCCAATTGTGAATCCGGGGTGGTGAGGCTGTCCAGCACAAAAAAGCCCATGCCCTCAAGCCAGGCGCACAGGTGGCGGCAGGAGGCCGCGCTGCCTGTGAAGGCCGAGCCCATATGGTTGTTCAGACCCATGGCCGACGGCAGGGCAGAAAGATTGTCCGTAAGGGCAGCCCTGATCTGGCCGGGATCCATATCCGTACGCAAGGCTCCCGGCCCGGGCTGCGGGCGTTTGCCGTCTGCTCTGGCCAGCGGCTCCATGGGCACATGGGCCATGACGTCGAGCCGCCGCTGTGCGGCCACATCCGCCGTTGCACGCGCGTGCGGCGCGCGCGGCCAAATGGCCAGGGTTACAGGATAGGGCAGGGCGGCCAGCGCCTCCGCGGCACTCAGGCTTTGGCCCATATCGTCAATAACCAGTGCAAGGGCGGGCCGGGGCAGAGGTATTGCCAGATCAGCCAGTTGCGCCTCGCGTCCAGGAAAAAGAAAGCGGTGCGTGAGACGGCCATTATCGTATATGTCCAGACTTCCCGCATCTGTCCAGGCGAGGCGGATTGCGCCGTTGGCAAGGTCTGGGCCAAAACGGTCTGGGCCAGCACGGTCTGGATCAGGCAGGGCAACTTCACTGTGGGGCAGGGCCGCGCCGCCTTTGGCATTGGGGCCGTTTTCACCACGCAGGCCGCCGGGGGCGGCCTCTTCAGCCGCGAGCTTTGTTCTTTCCGCCAGAACAGTGGCGTCTGGCCGGGCCAGCTTGTCCAGCAGCCCCAGGCCGAGGCGCAGCGGAGCGCAGGGGCCTGTCACTGTATAGACGCGGACCGCAGGAGCCTGGCTGGCGGCAGCGGGAAACTCGGCTGCCTGCCCCGACGCTCCGGAGGGTGCGCCAGAGGCTGCGCCGGAAGAGTCGCTGTTGCCGCGCTGCGCGTTTTTCGCCATGCCCTTGGGGTCAGCCGTGCCGCCAGGGTAGCCGCCATATCCGCTGTCTGGGCCGCCACCGATAGGGGGAGAAGCCAGTTCCCGCCGCCAGCGGGCGGTGGGCAGCGTTTGCGGCAAAACTTCTTCCACCATCTTGTCCAGCGCATCCAGTCTGGCCTGCGGATCGGCGGCGTCCCTGCCTTTTTGCGGCCTCTGGCCCGGAAGGGCAAACAGGGGGGCGCTGGCGGCATCCGTCACTGCCGGGGACTGGTTTTCAGCAAAGGGGGCGGGCGCGTCACGTCCCACCCACAGGGCAAAGGCCAGACTGGCCGCCAGCCAGAGCCCCCCGGCGAGGGCCATGCGTACAGACGCGGAAAGCCTCCCGCCCGACCACAAAGGGCCAGTCTGGAGGCTTTCCGTATCATTTTTATGAAGCATGTGCTGTCAGGTGACGCCCGGCGTCAATCGGCCTTGATTTCACGCATCTTGGGCAGGCTCTTGACCATCTGCAGGCCCATGCGCAGCTGATTGTCACGCGCAAGCTGTTCCTGCGCGTCATTGGCCGAATTTTTGCCCTTGGCCGCCTTCTTGTCCGGTTTGGTTTCAAGGTGGCGGTTCAGGTCCTGCTCGCGCAGCATCATGCGCGGGTTGTCCTTGTCATCGTTGCGGGGCGCTTCAAAGGGGATTTCCAGATCAGGCACAATGCCTTCGGCCTGAATGGAGCTGCCGTTGGGCGTGTAGTACAGGGCCACCGTGAGCTTGAGGCCGGAGCCGTCAGCCAGGGGAATGATGTTCTGCACAGAGCCCTTGCCAAAGGAGCGTTCGCCCACAATGAGGGCGCGCTTCTGGTCACGCAGAGCGCCAGCCACAATTTCAGAGGCAGAGGCGGAACCCGCGTTGATGAGAACCACCATGGGAACGCGCACGTCGTCGCCCTGCTTTTTGGCCGTGTACACACGCTCGGTGTTCTCGCGGCGGCCCTTGATGGAAACGATGGTTCCCTTGTCAAGGAAGGCGTCAGACACGCTTACGGCCTGATCCAGCAGCCCGCCGGGGTTGTTGCGCAGGTCGAGCACGATGCCCTTGATGCCGCCAGTGGCCTTGCTTTCTTTTTCAGCGGCCTTGAGGGCCTCTTTCAGTTCGTCAGTGGTGCGTTCGGAGAAGCGCGTGAGCCGCAGCCAGTAGTAGCCGTCTTCCAGCTTTTTGGACTTGACGCTGATGAGGGGGATGGCGTCACGCGTGATCCGCACGGTTTGCGGGTTTTTGGATTCGTGGTGCAGAATGACCAACTCAACTTCCGAACCCTTGGGGCCACGGATGCGCGACACCACTTCCTGGAGGGACAGTTCCTGGGTTGGCTGGCCGTTGATGGACAGAATGATGTCGCCCGGTTGCAGGCCAGCACGGAAGGCCGGGGTGTCCTCAATGGGAGTGACCACGGTAATCTGGCCGTTTTCCTGTGATATTTCTATGCCCACGCCAAAGAACTCGCCGGAGGTGGTCTCCTGCATTTCTTTGTATTCATCGGTGTTCATGAAGGTGGAGTGGGGGTCAAGCCCTTGCAGCATACCCTTGACAGCACCGTTGATCAGGTCACCTTGCGAAACATCGCGAACATAATAACGCTCCACCAGATCAAGTACCTGGCTGAAGCGCTTGAGGGCATCGAATTTATTGGGAGCATCCTTGGTCTGCTCTTTGGCCGGATCCTTGGCCGATTCCTTGGCCGGTTCCTTGGCTTCGGCGCTGTGCACCATGCCCCCGCACGCCAGAGCGACACCGAGGAGCAGTGTAAAACTAAGTACAAATGAACGGAAAAGAAGACGCATATTGACGTTCTCCACACAGACTGAATGGACGTAAGGGGCACCGCAACATGGCGGTCCACGGCGCTGAAAAATGGGCGCGCGCCCCATGACGCCAGAGCAGGACACTTATGCCCAAACCAGCGTGCATCAGTCCATACTGAACTTTTTTGATTAAAAAGGCAAACCAAAAGGCGGCCATTACCGCATGGCAAGCCTGCTGCGCCAGAATTGACAGGGGTGGAAGATCCGCGCGTCCAAAACGCGCTGTCTGGAAAAGCTGCGGCAACAGCAGGAACAATTCCCGTATGGCTCAAACACTTCTGTGAGACCCCGCCCGCAGCATGCGCCGTGAAGTGGATTCTGCTGAAAATGACATGTGGCTGTGGAACGACCCATTGAACTGTGGGACATTTCAATGGGCATTTGCACCCATGACGCCGTCGCGCACGGTCACAGGGCCAGATTGAAAGAGGGCCGCTGGCATCTGCCAGCAGCCCCCGCCCCCTTTGAGACTCTTGAACACATCGGATTTATTCGTGGCGGTCAGCGGGCGCATGGCCCGGCTTTTCGCCTGAAATCTTGTGTGGTTGCTCCCTCTCTGCCAAGCGCCGCTTACGTGGATTGGCCCGCATGGGCGCGTCCTTTGTCAGCGTATGGATGCCTGGAGCAAATCCTGTTTGAATGTCTTACTTGCAGCATTCGCTGGCGTTGAAAAAGGCAGCCGTGCCAGCGCCGCACACGGGACAGGCGTCACAGGGGCCTTCGTGGGTGTAGCCGCAGACCTTACAGATGTAGTAGTCGGTCGCGGGCAGACCAGCGGGGTTTTCAAGGGCCTTTTTATACAGGGTGGCGTGCACTTCTTCGACGGTGTTCACAAAGTCGAAATATTTGGCGATGGCGGTCTTGCCTTCTTCCTGGGCGTCCTTGATCATTTCGGGATACATCTTGGTGAATTCGTAGGTTTCACCTTCAATGGCCGCCTTGAGGTTGGCCACAGTGTCGCCGATTTTGCCAGCGTTGCGCAGATGCGCGTGGGCATGGATGGTTTCGGCGGCAGCAGCAGCGCGGAACAGCTTGGCAACCTGGGGCATGCCTTCTTTGTCGGCAGCCTGGGCAAAGGCAAGATATTTACGGTTGGCCTGGGATTCACCAGCAAAAGCCGTCATGAGATTTTCTTGAGTCTTGCTCATTTTTCACTCCTTACAGTGTAAAAATTTTGTTGTTTGATTTATCGAGAACGATTCCTATTTAACCAATAGCCCTGTGCTTGTAAAGCCTTTTTGTAATAATTTTACGTGTGCTGGGTGCAACTACTGATATCTATATAAAATAATTATTTATTAATGGCAATTTTACGTTAGGCAGTTTGTGAATGAAATGAGTAAATTACTCTACAAGAATTTTCATGAAATCCTTGCCACGAACAGCGATCAGGCGGTTTTGCGCCTGCCGTGAGCGAGAATTTCAAGTGTTCATTGCGCTAAGGGCACTCCGTCATTGTGGCAGGGCGCGCATTTGTCTGTCATATCCTCAAGCCTGTGCCATATAAGTATGCGCCATGCGGTGACGTGACATTTGCTCCGCACCGGCTGCCGTGCGGCAGACCTGCGCCAGCCACAGCGAGAGCGTGCCGCCGTTGCCTAAGCTTCCGGCTGCGGTTACACTGCCCGCATGGACGCCAGTAATATTATTGAAAAGCTTGCTCTCGTCCCCCATCCAGAAGGGGGATATTACCGCCGTACCTATCAGTGCGGGCAGGTGCTGACGCCCAGGGGCATGCCTTGCGGGTTCGAGCAGCCCCGGCCCGTATCGACAGCCATACTTTTTCTGCTGCGGGCAGGGCAATATTCGCGCCTGCACCGCATACGCCAGGACGAGTTGTGGCACTTTCACCTTGGCGGGCCGTTGCGGCTGGTCTGGATAGACAAAGTGGGCCGCGCCCGCGAGGTCATTTTGGGGCCGGATATTTTCAACGGGCAGGCCTTGCAGTTTGCCGTGCCCGGCGGCCAGTGGTTCGGGGCCACGCCAGCGCCCGGTTCCGGGTTTTCACTGGTGGGGTGTACGGTTGCTCCAGGTTTTGACTTTACCGATCTGCAGCTGGCCCGGCGTCACGAACTGGAGCGGCGTTTTCCTCTGGCGCTCGATTGTGTCCGCGAATTCTGCCCGCCAGACGGCCCGCCTGAAATTTTGCCAGAGATTTTGCCAAATCCTTCGCCAAATGCTTTGGCAAACGCGTTGCCAAACACTTTGCCAAACACTCTGGCAGCCGCCCCGCAAAGCACCCCATCAGCTGTTCCCATAAATGCCCCGGCTCTGGATTTGCCGCAGCATGCGCAAGGTGAGGCACGCTGCCATGAAGACGATCCTCTGTGGCACTGCAAGGGGCGGGCATGAGCCGTTACGCCGTGCCTGCCGCCGCCCCGGATCAGCCGCACTGCACAGAAATGATCATCCGCCGCAGCCGCTTTCTTGCCCTTTGCGCCCACACGCCTGGGCCCGTTGCCGCCCGCGCTTTTGTGGAAGAAATACGCAGGCGTCACGCGGATGCCACCCATAACTGCTGGGCGTACGCGGCGGGAGCGCCGGGGCATACGGCCCAGATCGGCTCCTCCGACGATGGCGAGCCTCACGGCACGGCTGGCCGGCCCATGTTGCAGGTAATGCTGCACAGCGGCGTGGGCGAGTTGTGCGTGGTGGTGAGTCGCTGGTTCGGCGGGGTCAAGCTCGGCACTGGCGGCCTTGTGCGCGCCTATCAGGACAGCGTGCGCGAAAATCTGTCTTCCCTTCCTCTGGTGGAGCGCGTGCCGAAGGCCCGCCTGGCCCTTACGGTGGAATACGCCCATGTGGACGCCCTGCGCCGTTTGCTGCCGACTTTTGAGGCGCAGACAGCGACCGAAGATTATGCGGCCCAGGCGCATTTTACGCTGCTGCTGCCCGAAGAGCATCTGGCGCAGTTCGAACTGGCCCTGGCAGGACTGAGCAATGGCTCGGCCCTTTGCCAGCGCGTTGAAGAAGACGTCTGAATCGCATTGGCGACAAGGTTCAGCGATACTACGCTGGGCAATGCGCCGAGACAGAACGCCGCGCGTGGGTGTTCTGTCTGCTGTTCCCCACAACTTGGCATGCGCGAAAGGAAGATGCTTTTTCCTCCAGCAGTGGCAATGCATCTGCTGTTCACGTGCGCCTTGCCGGTACTTCCTCTAGAGCAGATCAACTTTGAAATGCTTCTCATTTCAAAGTTTTCATTCAGCCGAAAAATGCGATTTGCGTCACCCACCAGCAGGCTGCACGTTCTATTAACCAATTGCTGTCTTTGCGGCAGTCGTTGGCGAGTCTACGAGCCTTACGAATGGCGACAGCGATTGCACAGAACAAAATGGATAGTTACTCATGCTGTCTTCAAGCGTAGTTTCCTGCGTCACAACGCTTTAAGCGTCCGTAGCTTCCTTCGTCGCAACGGCCAAAGCTCGGCTGAATCCACGCCACGTTGTGGCGCGCTGCACTTTCGTGCAGCGTTAGAGCATTTACATTTTTTCAAAGTTAAAATGCTCTAACATGTCTGATTTTTTGTTCCCCCTCGTTTCACTCTACTGTGTGTATAAGAATAGCCGGGTCTGGTGCCCCACGCTGCAATTGCCGCTGCAAGTGCTGCACACCGCGAGCCAGGGGTGCCCTTGGGTACAATGGACTGCTCCCTGGCAATCTCTTTTGACGCGCATTACTCGCAGGTTTCTGTTAAAATAGTATAATACTAAAAAATAATTGTATGTTTTTATTGTGCTGAATGCATTTTATGTCTGGCTGTCTTGCTGCACAAACCATGCTGAAATTTTCAGTTAAATAAAAGGGTGTGAAATTGTACTGTTGATTTATACCTAAACACATTGTATAAAAAAATGCATAATTATAATGAATATGGTGTCAATAGACAGAGATAAATAAAACGCCAATGGGGGTAGACGTCTATGTGTCGCACATTTCACGCCGTAACGCTGTGTATTAGTTTAGGATGCATATTTTTTGTGATGTTGTTTTGCAAACCTGCTTTCAGTGCTGAGGATGCGTCAAATGTCCAGGCTCGCGCTGGTGCATTGCAGACATGGCGTGAACAATGTGCCGACCCAGACCCGGACCTGCGCCTTGCATATATTGAAAGTGCAATTGCCAGCAATGATACCAGTATTCAGCGTATTTGCATACGGCTGGCTCTGCAGAGTGATAATGCTGACGTTCGCAACCTTGGTCTGCGTGCTGCGCTTGTATCTGTTCCGCAAATTACGTTTGTGACAACCATGCCCAGAAGTTTTGAAAATGACCTTAGACACGCAGCTGGAGATGATAAAAAACTCAGTAACATAAAGAATAGTCCAGGGTATCGTCTGTATGAAGGTGTGAGGGGCGGATTAATCATGTGCAGTGAAAAAGTTGAATTTGAAAAAAATAATTTTATCTGGAATTCTCTGGCTTCAAATTCTGAAGTAAGAAGCGACTTCACCGGAAAGGCAGTAATCATAGGGTCACGAATTAATTGGACAGGAAGAGTGTTCGGAATTGCTGGAACTGGGTATAATTGTACAATAAATGTGGCGCTTACAAGTGATGCAAAGCTGAGGGGTGTTCTTGATTGTCGCGATGCGGCTCCGATAGATATTATTGCGGATCTTTTATAGAAATCAGAGGCATAAAATGCGGATAGCTTTTTTTGCTTTATGCTGCTTCATGACAATGGCGTTGCCCGGTACGCTACCATCAAGCGCATTTTCAGCCGAGTCCTTGCCAGTGATTGAAGCTGACGCGGCATCGTTCAAAGAAAGTTTCGACCAGGCAGTACCAGTTTCAGGCAATATTATTGCGGGGCTCCGGTTTGGCGACGGGGCGAAAAAAATCTCCGCCAACGGCACATTTCTTGCGCCACCGCAGGGGCGAGATGTTTGTGTGCGCGTTGTGACGAGGGATGGCCGGTTTTCGGCCAGCAACATCTATCGCTTGGCCAATGACGAACAGCTTTCTCAGGCCAATGCCGCAGGGAGGGTGCATTTGTCGCCCATAACCCACAGTTATGCTGAAAAACTCGTCAATTACGTCGTTGACGACCTGGCTGTCAGTGCCTTTATGGCGAGTGAAGGGGGGTGCGCAGCGGGCAAAACGCCCTACGTGCCGCAAATTGTCAGTCAAGGTACCGAGAAGGTCTTTACTGTTCTTGTAAACTCAGGTGGCCGTTCCTGCCGTCTCACGCTTCAGCCGAACAGGAAAAGCGTTCAGTGCGCGCGTTTTTCAAACGGAGCGCGCATCGCCTATGATCAGGAATGCGTCATGGATGTTTCGCACCTTACACCGGGCATCAATAACTTCGTACTGGTTCTGGACGATGGCTTTAATGAAGAACGCAGCAGCTTTCAGGTGATTGTTCCCAGCAACCTGCCGTAGGTGAAGCATGCAATTTGCCGTTCCAAATCGTCGCCATTTTGTGCGCACCCTCAATGCCCATGTGCAAAGAAAGCCCCGGCGGTTTTTTATTGGTGCCAGTTTTTTTCTAGCGCTATTGCTGGTTATCGTCCTTTACCTGCTGGTAAAAAAGGAACCCTACGTCGTTGTTGACGCTCTTACAGAGTCCGTCATCTATCGCGTTCGACGTCCACAACTTGCTGCAGTTCCGCTTGAAAATGCACTTGTACGGGGCCACGTAGAAAATTGTTCACTATTTTCCGCTGCAGACGAGTCGTCAAATTTTACCGGAATTGTCACGCCTTCTGTTGGAAGTATCGTTACTTATCGGTTTACACCCTCAAAGGTGTCTATCGAAATTAATGGCGGAGATTATAGCGGTGGCAATTTGACCAGTGATGATGGCGTTATCTGCGCTTTGCCACAGAGTATCAGTTTTGTTGCGGACATCAATAACTTCGTCAGGCGTCCTCTGCCTCTCGTGGGACCCGCTGACATCGGGCGGGAAATGTCGGTGCCAGAATCAACCGCTGTACTGCAACGTTCCGGCAGAGATTTTATGTTTGGCGGAACGGTACAGGTGTTTGGACGGGCAGTGGCGCCGCCTTTTCGGGGAGATTTGTACCCTTCGTCCAGTAATTCTTTTCCCCTCCCCGCAGGGGGCAGAGTCTCGTCAGGTGATAGTCTCAGCGCTAAACAAAAAGATAGTGGCGCGCCGGCTTTTTACGGTGTGGTCAGCGTTGACTCCCAGTCCTTCAAAGTTTCTGCGTCTACTGTTTCCAAAAAACTCAAGCTCTATCGCTCGGGCATGAGCGGCGAAAAAGAAGTTTTTGGATTGGGCATGCTTGCATTGGTTTTTTCCGACCCAAGCGTGATATTTATCACTGTTTTTATCGCCAGTTTTTCCTTTTCGATGCAATTGCTGAAGACGTTGCACGACATAGCCAAAAAGAACTTCGAAAATTCAGAACCCGGTGATTCAGGCGAAATGGCCCAACCCGTGAAGGATGTTCCCCCCAATGAGCATTAGCTGGATGCGCATCCCTGAGCGTGAAAAAAAACTGCAGTCAGGCGGGGTGAGCAGGATATGAAAATAAGCCTGTTCGTCTTCATATTGCTGATCGAGGTAGTTTGCCTTCCGGCTGCATGGGCTGAAACTGTTCATATTCAGGCACGGAGCGGGGAAGTGGGGCATGGGTGGCTGTTTGGATCCATGATTGATGGTGCGTGCTGGATAGTTACCCCGGCCCACGTGGTCGCGTCGCCGGAAACGGGAGAGCTTGAGCCATTCTACTTTTATGACGGGACCGAGGCTACGGGACAAAGTGCCAAACCATTTCGGCTTGTGACTGGAAAAGCAGTGACTGCAAAAGCAGAAAAAGAAGCAGATGATCTGGCTTTTGCCCGTGTACAAACAGGCCGAACTGACGGAGCGTGCACTTCTCGCCTTGGGCTTCAAGATTATGCTTACAAAAACCTGCTTCAGCGACAAAGTGGCTTTTACATTGCCAATATGTTCAAAACGAGTTCTGGCACGTTTAACGTCACCTTATCCCGTAAGGGAGTGGACGCTTATGGCGGTGCTTTGCTCGAATTTTTTTCTGACGACCCGCGATCTGAACCATTCATGCACCAGGGATTGAGCGGTGCAACAGTTATGGCTGATTTTGGAAATAAAATTCAGCCTGTTGCCATGGTGGTAAGTATCAGCGCTGATAAAAAAAGAATCACAGCCTTGCGCTACGATTTTATCAAGAAACGCTTTGAGAAAGGCCCTCTACCAGAGGACGTCTCTGTCAGAAAAGATGCTGACGATGGGGATTTTGACTTTAAAATCA
Organism: Desulfovibrio sp.; assembly: GCF_034006445.1. Lineage (NCBI taxonomy): Bacteria > Pseudomonadati > Thermodesulfobacteriota > Desulfovibrionia > Desulfovibrionales > Desulfovibrionaceae > Desulfovibrio > Desulfovibrio sp. The sequence continues at coordinate 72,303 of NZ_JAVESS010000010.1, forward strand.
TTGAGGCAAAGTATATGCCCATGCCCGGCGACAAAGGCCCGGACAGTTTACGAGGGAAAAACGGATGCTGGAAAGCAGCGGCCAAGGGCGGGCAACGCACTGTTGAGTTGATTTTTGCAGTTAAAAATTCCAATGCCACAGTCTCAAGCATTGAGGTATTTCAATCCAACGATTGCCAGACTGCCCCGGCAAAGTTCTGGATTGATCAACGTTCTCCCGGTGCGGAAGAATGGCAGTTTGTTGCTGCGGGTTCCAGCACGAGTGAAGGTGTAAAGTGTACTGTCAACAGCAAGGGAGTTCGAGAATTTCGCCTGAAATTTATGGCGGACAAACCCGTGGGCGTGGCCAGATTGCGCCTGCGTTAATGACTTTTTATGCTGTATTGCAGCGGCGGCCCTATGCGAAGCCGCCCGCCATGAGCTTGCCGCGCCCTTTCAGCCTTTGCCGCAGGTGCGGCGTATGCCTTGAATCATGCGACAAAAAATGAGCGAACTAATCAGTATCTATACTGATGCGGCCCTTTTCACGCAATGCCAGTCGCCATGCAAAGATCGCAAATTTGCCACAATCGCATAACGTATGCACTGCTAGATAGTTGCGTGCAACTGCCGTGAAAGAAAGCATTGCTGCGAATAGCTGCGCGCAACGGGCCGCAAGGGCCAGCGTCGTCGAGAATTCCGCGCAACAGGTCGCAAGGGCCAGCGCCGTCGAGAACTGCGCACAATAGGCTGCAACGGTCAGCGTCGCAACAGGCAGCGTCGCACCGGGCGTACTGCGGGAGTGGCGGCAGCCTGATGGCAAAGGCCGTCCGCGCGGGTTTGGCGGTTATTCCACCACTTTCACAGGCAGGCCAGGGGCAAGGCGCACCTGGCCGTCAACGACCACCAGTTCGCCTTCCGCCAATGTCCCTTCCACAACGGTGACGCCCTTGTGCTCAAACAGGGCCTTCACTGTGCGGTAAGCGGCGCGGTTGTCCTTGTCCACAACATACACATAGGATTCATCCCGGCCGGACTGCACCGCGCGCGCGGGCACGGTGAGCACCTGTTCCCCCATGCCAAGGGGCAGTTCCACCTGCACGAACTGGCCTGGCCACAGGTGGCGGTCGGCGTTTTCAAAGGTGGCCCGCAGGCGGATGGTGCCGGTGCGCGTGTCCACGGTATTGTCGACGAGGGTCAGCAGCCCGTGTTCCGGTTGCGCGCCTGTGGGCGTGGCAGTAACGAGGACGCTTTCAGTGGCCATGCGGTCAAGTATGACGGGCAGATGGGCCTCAGGAACGGAAAAGCCCACATAGATGGGCGAAAGGGTGTCGATACTCACAATGGGCGTTGCGTCAGTGGACTTTATCATGTTGCCCTTATCCACATTGAGCGCTCCAACCCGTCCGCTTATGGGGGCCACCACTGTGCAGTAGGCAAGGTCAAGGGCCGCGCTTTCCTCGGCAGCCTTGTCAGACTGCACCGTGGCGCGCAGCGCTGCGGCCTGGGTGGCGGTCTGTTCGTAGGCTTCACGGCTCACATAGCCGCCGCCCACCAGTTTTCCGTAGCGCGCCATGTCATCCAGGGCCTTGTTGAGTTGGGCCTGCGATTTGGCCAGCATGCCGCGCTTTTCACGCAGGATAGCCTCGAAAGGGCGGGGGTCGATGGTGACAAGGGGTTGCCCTTCCCGCACATCCTGCCCTTCTGTAAAGTGGACCTGCTGTATTTCGCCCGCCACGCGAGGTCTGACGCCCACAGAGGCCGATGCCCGCACGTTGCCCACCACGTGCAGCAGGCGCGGCACATCGGCACGGGCCACAGCGGCCGTGCGCACAGGCGCCGCAGGCGGGCCGGACGTTTTCTGGTCGTCGCCAAAGCAGCCGTTCAGGGCTGGAAGCAACGCAAGGCTCAGGGCCAGCAGCAGTGCCCGTGGGAAGGGGGCGCGCCGCAGCTGCCCCGCAAGGCTGGTACAGGAAAAAAATGGCGTCGCCGGGCGGTTGTCAAAGGGCGTCATGGATATATCCTTAAAAGAAGCATGGCAGCGAATATACGGACAGCGCAACGCAGGGCCTCACTGGGCGGCCTGAACCAAGAGCGGGTATGACCATGCGGACAGGGTGAAGCAAGGGCCGCCCGGCGTCAAGCGAATAGAGGCATTTGGGGGCCTATTTGGGGCTGTTTGCCAACATTGACTTTCACCCCCTTCCCGGCATAATTACGCCTCTTTTTTTGCAGCAGGATTTTAACCCTCGCCCGTAGGGCGATACAAGGAGTGCGAGTTGGCAAAAAACCGCGCATTGCAGCAGTGGCGGGTGGAGGATTCCATCGAACTGTACGGTATCCGCAATTGGGGTGCCGGATATTTTGACGTTTCCGATGCGGGCGAAGTGGTTATTTGTCCGCAGGGCCCCAAGGGCCCGCAGGTTTCAATACCGGAGATCATCTCCGGCCTGCGGGACAGGGGCCACGACATGCCCGTGCTTTTGCGCGTGGAAAATATTTTGGACTCGCGCATAGCGAATATTCACGAGAGTTTTCGCAAGGCCATCAAGAATCTCAGCTATACCGGGGCCTATCGCGGCGTTTTTCCCATCAAGGTAAACCAGCAGCAGCAGGTGGTTGAAAAAATCGCCCAGTTCGGGGCGCAGTACCATCACGGGCTTGAGGTCGGCTCCAAGGCCGAACTCATCGCCGCCGTGTCGCTGATGCTGGACCGCGAGGCCTGCATTATCTGCAACGGCTACAAGGACGAGGAATTCATGGATCTGGGGCTTCAGGCTCTGCGCCTGGGCTTCAACGTCTTTTTCGTGCTTGAAATGCCCAGTGAACTTGGCGTGCTGCTTGAGCGCAGCAAGGTTCTTGGCGTGCGGCCCAACATTGGCGTGCGCGCCAAGCTGGCTGTAAAGGCTGGCGGGCACTGGACGGATTCCGGCGGAGAGCGTTCGACCTTCGGCCTTTCCCCCGCCCAGATCGTGGACGTGGTGGATACGCTCAAGGCTCATGACATGCTTGATTGCTTCAAGCTGCTGCACTACCACCTGGGTTCGCAGGTTTCCAACATCCGTGACATCCGTACAGGCGTCATGGAAGGCACGCGCCTTTACGCGGGCCTTGTGGAAGAGGGCGCGCCCATGGGCTACCTTGACCTTGGCGGCGGCCTTGCCGTTGACTATGACGGCTCGCATACCAACTACATTTCTTCGCGCAACTACAGTCTGGACGAATACTGCACAGACGTGGTGGAAGCCATCATGAGCACCCTGGATGAGGCCAATGTGCCCCATCCGCATATTATCACCGAATCGGGGCGCGCCACCGTGGCCTACTATTCGGTGCTGCTGTTCAACGTGCTGGACGTGAGCATTATTGAAGAGGTGCAGCTGCCCGACGTTCTGGCCGAAGGCACGCCGGAACCCGTGCAAAACCTGCGCGAAACGCTGGCCAACATCAGCCTGCGCAACTTGCAGGAATGTTATAACGACGCCATCTACTACCGTGACGAGATGCGGCAGCTTTTTTCAATGGGCCGCGCGAACCTGCGCCAGCGGACGTTGGCCGAGCGTTTTTTCTGGGCCATCATGATGCGTATCGCTCAGGAAAAAACCCGACTCAAGAACGTGCCCCGCGATCTGGCCGATATTGATGTGAGCCTGGCCGACATCTATTACGGCAACTTCAGCGTGTTTCAGTCCTTGCCGGACACCTGGGCCATTGACCAGCTTTTCCCGGTCATGCCCATCCACAGGCTCAAGGAGTTTCCGGCGCGGCACGCCATTATTTCGGACATTACCTGCGATTCGGACGGCCGCATCGACCAGTTCATTGACCCGCAGGGCATGAAGCCCACGCTGGAGCTGCATCCCCTGCGTGACGGCGAAGAATATTATCTTGGCGTGTTCCTTGTGGGCGCATATCAGGAAACCCTTGGCGACCTGCATAACCTCATGGGGGACACCAACGTCGTGTCCATCCGCGTGGGCGAGGACGGAAGATATGAGTATGTGCGCGAAATTCGCGGCGACTCTGTGGCGGACATTCTGAGCTATGTGGAATATGACCCGCGCCGCATACTTGAAGACCTGCGCGACACTGCCGAGCAGGCCGTGCGCCAGGGCCGCATTTCGCCCAGCGACAGGTTCTCCATCATGCAGGCATTTGAAGACGGTTTGCGCGGCTATACCTATTTTGAAAGGTAGGCCGTTGCAAAAAAGGCGTTTCAGTAGAGCGGAGCGCCTTTGAGAATGGACACTCCCCCAATAAGGTACGCCCGTTACATGACGTAACAGGGCAAATACGCTTACAGCGAACCAAAACAGGCGACGGGCATCGGCCCGCCGCCTGTTTTGGCGTGTTTTGGCGTATTTTGGCGTGTTTTGGCGCGTTGTACCGTGCTGATGTGCCCTGTCCTGCGGCGTCAGTCAGGCCTGCTGCCCACGGGGTGCGTTGCGCACGCTGCCGTGTGACTGCTTGTCCCTGTACATGGCCTGGTCAGCCCGCGAAAGCAGCACGTCCAGATCCGTGCCGTGGTCGGGGTATGTAGCCATGCCCACGCTGAATGTGATGGCGACGGGAATGCCCTCGGCAGGCAATCCATTGGCTAATTCACGCCGCGCATTTTCCAGGGCCTCCTGTGTTCGGGCCACGTCATTTTCACCTGGCAGTATGAGAATGAACTCGTCACCGCCTATGCGGGCAAGGGCGTGGGGTTTGGGAGCGTATTTGTGCATGATGGCCGCAAAGTGCTGCAGCACCCTGTCTCCAGCCTTGTGCCCGTAATCATCGTTAATGGGCTTGAATTTGTTCAGGTCAAGATAGTACAGGCTGAATTTTTTTTCAGGGTTGGTTTCTATTCGCTGGCCAAGATCGTTAAAGAGCCCGCGCCTGTTCAGACAGCCTGTCAGGGCGTCGATATACACAATCTCTTCCAGGCGGCGATGCGCCAGAGCCATGTCGTACCTGCGCTGGGCCAGCATGGAAACCAGCAGGCTGAGCAAAACGCTGGAGCCAACGTAAAGCCATGTTTCCGTGAGCTGGTACCATGCCCTCTTTGCAGAGAGTTTGAAAAACCACTTGCCATTGAGTATGTGCACAGGCATTTCCACGTAGGGAGCGCCCCGGGATTCAGGACTGGCGCCCTTGGCGAGTATCTGACGGGTGCCGCCGTAAGGGCTTTCGCGCCAGATTTCATAGGGCAGGCCCAGTTCGTCAAGCAGCCGCAATTCCGCGCCCTTCAGCACTTCAGGAAAATTGAGAGCAATGGAAACAATGCCCCAAAACTGCCTGGGCTTGTTCTTGGCGTCTGTATAGATCGACAATCGGCCTATGAGGGCCGTGCCGCCTGTCATGATGGGCACGGGCCCCGCCATGACTATAGGGCTGCTGTGCCTGGCCTGCCGTATGCTCTCCCAACTGCCAAAAGAGTAAGTCAGTATGTCCTTGCCCAGCAGTATTTCGTTGCCCGGTATGGGATACGCATGGCTCACAATGCCCTTGGGCGCCATGATGATGCCTTGAATGCAGGGGTCGTCAAGCAGCGCGGCTGCCACTTGCTCAAAATTTTCAACCTTACCGCTGGCCGTAATGGTTATTGCAGCAAGTGTCTGTATTTTATAGAAATATTTTGTCAGTGAGCTTGTCAGTTTATCTATTTGCAGCGTAATGACGCTTTGGAGTTCAGCTATGCGCATCTGCGCGTTGCGCTGCACAAGAAAATCTGCTCCCAGCAAGGTCAGTGACAGTGAAATTGCAAGCGCCACGAAAAAATGCCGACAGTCTTTCAAACATCTGCGCATGCAAGCCTCCATATGCTGCCGGAAGTGACTTCACGTTGCCCCTCATGCAATCTTTGCCAAAGCTACTCTTTGACAGTAGAGGGTCGCTGTCGTGGTGATTGTGCCATGTGAGAGGCCTCAGTTCTCAGTCGGATATGGCGGCCTTTCGCAGCGCTGCTTTTGCTGGTGCATACTGGCAGCGTGCAGGTGATGACAGGGGCGCGTATGCTGCTGGTCAGCATGGACGCGTTGCGGCTGCCCGAATCACGGGCGCGGCAATGTATGGGTAAAAAATCGTATCCGTACGGGTTGCCCGTCACGCCGTAGGGGGTGGGGGCACGGCCTGTGGTGCGTTCAGACGGTTGCGTGTTGGCGACAAGTCTTTGTTGCGCCGTCGTCCCTCTGACTGATCCACCTTCCCTGCCTGGTGGCAAGGCTGGCGAAAATCTGATTGTCTGGCGCGGTTTTTATTCCATTAAAGCAAAAATCTTATGATGTTCACAGCAATTGATATGAACAATTTGTGTAAAGAAGGTCAGAGTTGCTGTTGTGTAGTGGAAACAGCCATTGTTAATTGATATAATACTACACAGTGGAGTTTTAAAATGTGCAGTACGCAAATTTTACCAGCACCTGTTGCAGAATATTATATATAAAGTATGTATTATGTGTTGCTATGCGCCATAAAAAACTATTACCCATTTGAGTTAAGGATGGCATGTGCAATAAAAATTGAAACAAAATGGCATTGAAAACTATTTCGGCGTACAAACAAAAATTATAAAATACAAAAAATTTTATAAAAAGTGTACAGCTTCGCACAGTAACGTAGCGATTTTGCGTAGTTGTTTTTTATTAGTAGTAAAACATATTGCATGGTTCTTCAATAATAAAATAATGCCTGCGTTAAAGGTATGTTACGAATGCACCTCCATCCGCAAAGGCAAAAAGACAAATCGGTTCACTGGCATGGCTCAGGTCAGGTTGGAACAGGGCGGCGGGTAAAATGCGAAAGATTCTCTCGTAAAGGCAGCTTGGTTTGTGGGGGTATTATCCCCCCCCCAAAAAAAGTTGCCCAAATTCTGTTGGACACAGAAAAAGCCCTTACGATTTTCATCGTAAGGGCTTGATTCTTTAGTGGTGCGCCCGAAGAGATTCGAACTCCTGACCTACAGGTTCGTAGCCTGTTGCTCTATCCAGCTGAGCTACGAGCGCGCAACGAAGGGGAATCTATATTAAGTCGCAGTGGCCGTCAAGCTTTTTTCCAAAATATTTTTTGAAAATCTGCGAACTTAGTTGAAATTTTCAAAAAGCGCACACGCCATTGCGTGCACCGTCAGCGCGCGAGCACTGTCAAAAACACAATAAACCGTCGGCAGAAAAATCTGCCCTCAAAGGCACTAGGCTTCGATGCCGTTAACGGCGCGAGCCAGGCGCGAAATCTTGCGCGCGGCCTTCTTCCAGTGCATGGCGCCCTTGCTGGCAGCCTTGGAAAGCACGGAAGTGGCGGCCACCAGAGCTTCATTGGCCTGAGCCTTGTCGGTGGTCGTGATGGCGGAACGCACCTGTTTGATGGCGTTCTTCACGCGGGTACGGGCGGCGCGGTTACGACCGGCCCTCTGCAAGCTCTGCCTGTGACGCTTGATGGCTGACTTATGGTTGGCCACGGTATCCTCCACTATGTTGGGCTTGCGCTGGCAAGCCATGAGTCCGAATTCTGATGCGCTATCGCGAAGACGGGTTGTTAGCACAGCCCCGTATGGCTGTCAAGCTTTGCGCCGGAATTCCGGCGGCATTCTTTCTTTTTGTCAACCATTCCGGTTGTTCCTCTCCCACCGACGGGCAGGCAGGAACAACCGGAATGGGAACATACTCGCACAGGACTATATTTGCAAGGCCGCAAAATCGGCCAGACGGGCAAAACGCCCACCCAGGGCCTGCAGCATGGCCAGGCGGTTGCGCCGCAGGGCCGTGTCATCGCACATGACCATGACGCCGTCAAAAAAAGCGTCCACGGCAGGGCGCACTTCGCTGAGGCAGGCCAGTGCGCCAGCGTGATCCTGCGCTGTCCACATCTGGTCAAGCTTCGGCAGCAGTTGATCCAGCGTGGCGGCCAGGGCCTTTTCCGCATCTTCCTGCAGAAGATCCGCTGCCCACAGGGCAGGAATTTCCTCGGCCTGGCCCTGCTTGCGCAGGATGTTGGCCACGCGCTTGAAAGTCTGCGCAGCCTCGGCAAAGCCAGCCTCACGGCTGAAGGTCGCCAGGGCGGCCAGACGTGCGCCGCATTCTTTTACCTGTGCGGAACCTGCGCCAAGCACTGCGTCAACCAGCAGGGTATCCTGTCCCTGACTCATGAAATAGTTGCGCAGCCGGGCGGCGAAAAATTCCATCAGCTTGTCGAGCGCTTCGGCAGGGGGCAATTTCCACTGCCTGTCGCCGTACAGTTCCTGCGCTTTGGCGAAAACCTGGCGCATGTCCAGCGGCAGGCCGAAATCCAGCACAATGCGTATGATGCCCAAGGCGCAACGGCGAAGGCCGTTGGGGTCTGCAGCGCCGGTGGGTATCATGCCAAGGCCGAAGCAGCCCGCGAGGGTGTCGGCCTTGTCGGCCAGTGACAAAAGCGCTCCGGCCATGCTGTGCGGCAGGGGAGAATCCGGCCCGGCAGGCAGGTACTGCTCGGCAACGGCCTGGGCCACAGTGGCGTTTTCGCCTTTGCGCCCGGCGTAGATGCCGCCCATGATGCCCTGAAGCGTATCAAATTCGCCCACAAGCCCGCTGACGAGGTCAGCCTTGGAAAGCCGCCCGGCGCGCGCGGCGTCGGAAGCGAGGTCAGGTGCGCATTTTTCAGCCAGCCATTGACACAGCGCTTCAAGACGGCGTGTCTTGTCGCCCATGCTGCCAAGGCCACCGATAAAGATGACCGTATCAAGCTTTTGCAGCCAGTGGTCAAAGGTTTCGCGCAGGTCGGCGCGCCAGAAGAAACGGGCATCGTCGAGGCGGGCGCGCAGCACCCGTTCCCACCCGCGTTTGACAATATCCATGTCCTCGGGGGTGATGTTGAGAACCGTCAGAAAATGCGGCAGCAGCTGGCCCTGGGCGTCTTCAATGCCAAAGCTTTTCTGGTGGCTTTCCATACTGGTCAGCAGCACCTCGCGCGGGACCTCAAGGTAGGCCGGATCAAAATCCGCCAGCAGGGGCACGGGATGCTCGGAAAGCCCCTGCACCTCGTCAAGGAGGCTGTCTTTCCACAGTACCTTGCCCTTGGCGGCCACGGCCTGGGCATTGCCGCCCTCGATGATGATCTTGCGGCGCTCCGCCGGATCAAGGGTAATGGCGCACGGCCCGGCCAGGATTTTCAGAAAATCGTCGGCATGGGCCACAGCAAAGGGGCCGGGGCCGTGGATGCGGTGGCCGCAGGTTTCGCGCCCGGAGGTCATGGGGCCAACCTCAAAGGGGATGACCTCATTGTCCAACAGGGCCAGTATCCAGCGCAGGGGCCGGGCGTAGGCAAACGAGTAATCGCCCCACCGCATGCGCTTGGCAAAGGGCAGGGCCGTGATGACGGCCGGGCATATGGCCGCCAGCAGGCCGTTGGCGTTCGCGCCGCCGGTGTGCTTGCGCACGGCGACATAGACGCCTTTTTCGGTTTCCTGCTGAAAAACGTCGTCCAGGGTGCAGCCATTGGTGCGCACAAAGCCTTCAAGGGCCTTGGTGGCCTTGCCTTCGGCGTCGTATGCCACGCGAACGGGCGGCCCGGCCACGATATCCTCGCGTTCAACCTGCACGGGATTGAGATTTTCAATCATGACCACGGCGCGACGCGGCGTGCTCATGACACGCAGACCGCCATATTCCAGACCGGCTTCATCAAGGGCCGCGGCAAATCTTGCGGAGAGTTCCGCCTCTTCGGGAGCCAGAAAACGGGAGGGCAGTTCTTCGCTGCCAATTTCAAGCACAAAGGTGGCCACGGCTTTACCTCGCATCCTTTTTGAGCATGGGATAGCCCAGTTCTTCGCGCTGAGCTGCGTACAGGCGGGCCACGCCCGCCGCCAGGGCCCGCACCCGGCCGATGTAGCCTGTGCGTTCAGTGATGGATATGGCCCCGCGCGCGTCCAGCAGGTTGAAGGTATGCGAACACTTCAGGCAGTAATCATAGGCGGGCCAGGGCAGCCCCAGCTCCAGCATGGCCTTGCACTGGCCTTCGAAATCGCTGAAATGGCGCAGCAGCATTTGCGCGTCGCTGACTTCAAAGTTGTGGCGTGACTGTTCCACTTCGTTCTGGTGGTAGATGTGGCCATAGGTCACATCCTTGTTCCAGGCCAGATCGTAAACGGATTCCACACCCTGAAGATACATGGTCAGGCGTTCAAGGCCGTAGGTCAGTTCAACGCTCACGGGCGAAAGGTCAATGCCGCCCACCTGCTGAAAGTAGGTGAACTGGCTTACTTCCATGCCGTTGAGCCATACTTCCCAGCCGAGTCCCCAGGCGCCGAGGGTGGGGGATTCCCAGTCGTCTTCCACAAAGCGTATGTCGTGCTGGGCGGGATTGATGCCCAGGGCATTGAGGCTTTGCAGATAGAGGTCCTGCACATTGTCCGGCGAGGGCTTCATGATGACCTGAAACTGGAAGTAGCGCTGCAGGCGATTGGGATTTTCGCCGTAGCGCCCGTCAGTGGGACGCCGTGAAGGCTCCACGTAGGCCACGCTCCAGGGTTCGGGACCGATAACCCGCAAAAAGGTATGGGGGTTGAAGGTGCCTGCCCCGCATTCCACACCGGAGGGCTGCTCGATGACACAGCCCTGCCTCGCCCAGTAATCTTGTAGGGTGAGTATCACGTCCTGAAAATACATGTGCTGTCCTTTATAGCAGATTAACGTTGAGAATGTAGATTCTTAACGTTTAAAATTCGCTCGCTTCGGTGCTTGATAGCGCAAGTAAATAGCGCTGACACCTTTGCGGCGGGCGTCTGCTTACGCAGCCGCCAGAGCAGCTTCAAAGTGAAGTTGCCCCAGGAACGCTGATGAAACGGATGACGACTCGTTGCCATGACAGGGCGCACAGTGCGCGCACCCCCCCCGAAACCCTTGAGCAGATTAACTTTGAGAATATACATTCTCAAAGTTTAAGGCACACTCACCTCGGCGTTTAACCGCGCAGATAAACTGTGCTTACGCCTCAGTAGCGGGCGTCTGCTTCCGCATCCGCCAGAGCAATTTCAAAGTGAAATTGCTCTAATAGTCTGCCACTGTGCGCAGGGCAGCGGCATTGAAGGCAAAAAGCCGCCAGTCAATGGTTCCCTGTTATGCAGTGCCCCCGTGGTCTGGCAAAAAAAATCCCTGAACCAGACCCAAAAACCGTAAACCACAAGCCCGGCGAACCGTTCCTGTCATACGCGGCGAAAAAAGCCCCCTTCCCACGCCAGCCCCAGGTGGTATTGCACAAAGCCGTCAATAACCCGCGAGCAGGCCCGCCGGTCCGCTGGAGGCAGTTCCTCCGCGTGCCAGGCGGATGGCAATTCTTGCTGCACATGGCGCAAAAGGTCAAGTCCGTCGGCGCTCAGTTCCACGCCATAGCGCACTGGCCCGGCCTCGGCACGGCAGGATGGGCAGCGCACGTGCCCTTCGTCCACCACAAACTGTCCGGGGCCGTTGAGTTCACAGCCGCAGTGACCGCACACGTCAAGGCTTGGCGCAAAACCCAGAGCACCCGCCAGGCGCAAGCGGAAGAAAAGGGGAAAAAGCGCGGGCAGCGCTGCGGCTTCCTCAAGGGTTCGCCGCATGTCTTCCACCAGCTCAAAGGCTTCGTCCGCCCCTTCGTCTCCCACCCCGAGAGCCTCCACAAAGCGCAGGCAATTGGCGGCAAGGCCCATACGCCGCCAGTCGCGCCGAAGCGCCTGGGGGCCGTTCAGCAGCACGGCTTCTTCCAGGTTGAGAAATCCGCCGCGCGGCGAGGTTTTCACCCGGCAGTGCAGGCTGTTGAGCACGTCAAGGCAGCCGCAAAAGCGACGCCTGCTTCTGCTGCCGCCAAAGGCGAACAGCGTCAGCAGGCCGTGCTTGCGACAAAGGGTCTTCAGCCAGAGGTCCGACTCACGAAAGTGCCCCATGCGCAGCACAAGCGCGTGATCGGCCCATTCCGTCATGGGAGTGCCGGAGGGAAGGTCAGCGTGCGTACCTGACCGGTTGCGCCCACGGGGGGGAGTTCCTCGCCATCATAGCGCAGGCGCACTCCGCCCGCATTGCCGAGCTTGAGTTCCAGACTCTTGGTGAACGTAAGGGCAAAGGTGTCGCCCTTGCGCAGGGAAAACTGCCTCGTATCGGTATGGTCGGCATTGGAATGCACCCAGCATTCTTCCGTGGCCGTAATGATGACCTTGTGGGGGCCAGTCACAGGCGTCTGCGGAGATGTGGGGGCCGATGTGGCGGCTGACGCTGCGGCTGGGCCAGTGGTTGCGGCAGTGCCCGGCGTTGTGGCGGGCGCAGCCGGTGCGGAGGCCTGCGCGCCAGCGGTTTCGCCACGCTGCGCGCCGGAAGCGGCGGGCGCTGCGGAGCGGCCAGCCTGCGGCCCGCTGTCTGTGGCGGCTGCGGCGGGTTGCCCGGCAGTGCCACTCTGGCGTGCCTCACGGCCAAGGTTGCGGGCCTCTGTTCCCACAGGCGGCGTTTCCGCAGTGTCCGGGCTTTGCATGGGTGCGGGCTGCGCCTGGCGGCGCGTCTGGCTGGTCAAAACATCCAGTGCGCCGTGCTGCCAGACCAGGTAAACGCCAATACCCAGCAGCAGAACGACAAAGACGGACAAAAAGGGTTTGAAATTGCGCCTTGGGGCCAGAGTGACGTCCGGCAGGGGCGTCTGCTGTATCAAAGCTTCTTCGTTTTCAGCCTCCAGAGCGGACAGGGCCGCGCTGATTTCTTCGGCTGAAAGCCCCACATATGCGGAGTACGAACGAATGAAACCCTTGGTATATGCCAGATGGGGCAAAGAAGCGGAGTCACCGGCTTCGAGCGCGCGCAAAAGGCGTGCGCCTATCTTCAGGTGGTTGGCCGCATCTTCAATGCTGAGGCCCCTTTTTTCGCGCTCCGCGCGAAGGACCGCGCCCAGTTCCTCTAAGGTCATGCAAAGCCTCGATAAAGGTCTTTGCCGCCCCGTGGGCGGCTGTTGCCGGTGGCTGTCCCGGCCTGAGGCCAAGGACGGTACGCCGCCGGAATGGCGCGGCGCGGCCGGGGGCCACGCGCACGCCTGAACGGTTATGCTACAACCGAATATCGATTACCGCTTTTTTGCGCAATTGTCCCGTATAATCGTCAAAGCGTTCCATGGCCTTTGGCTGACGCAGGATGGCGTCGATCTGCGGCTTGGCCTCTTCAAGCGTGAGTATTTTCAGCTCACTGCCGCCGCCAGGACGGAAAAGATGCACCTGCGCCTTGTGCCCCTGAAGGTCAAAGACTTCGGTCACATCGCCGGGCTTCATCTTGGTGAGCCGTCCTTCCCATTCGGGGTTCAGGCGATCCCATTCCACCGGCCCCATATCGCCGCCCTTTTCCTTGTTGGGCGCGATGGAATACTTCAGCGCGGCTTCTTCAAAGGTCAGCGCCCCGGAGCGTATCTGAGCGGCAATGGAGGCGGCGTTGACCTTGGGCGAATAGACCAGAACCCCCATGTGCAGACCGCTGCGGTCGTACATGGTGGATTTGTGGGCCTCATAGTATGCCTTAATTTCCTCTGGCGTGACCACAACCTTGCGGCCCACTTCCATACTCATGATCTTCTGGCGCAACAGCGACTTTTCGATGTTGCCGCGCAATTCGGCCACGCTGCTCTTCTGGCGCGTGAGCTGCTCCTCAAACTGCTGCTTGGTCATGTTGCGGCCCTGCATCAGTTTGGCGATCTCATTGTCGATTTCCGAAGGAGAAATGCTGACTTTCAGTCTTTTGGCTTCCTGGGCGATGAGAATATCCATAATCATCAGATCCAGAACCTTGCGAAAAACCGTGTCCACCTGCTTGGCGTTGGCCGGATTTTCGGGGTTAAGCCCGGACCGGATAATGTCAGGCAACGCATTTTTTTGCAGGTCAAACATGGTAATGACTTGTCCGTTGACAACAGCAGCCACCTTATTAAGCTGTGCGGCCTGCACGCCGCATGCGGTTGTAAGCATGATCGCCAGCAGCAAAACAAGTATTTTCCTCACAGAGATTCTCCCTCGTGCAAAGCGCGGTGCGCCTGTTTATCTTTCGATTTTTAGCCCAAAACAGCATGACATGCAATGACCGCCTGGCGGGCTTACAGACCCTGCCGGTCACGCCTGTCGGACGCCCCCGTTTTTTATGGCCCGTCTGTTCCGCCGCCTCCCTCGGGGGCGTTCAATCCATCTCCGCCGTCCGCCGGAGCGGAGCCGACATCGTCGGAACCGTTGACGCCGCCGCGCACGGCCGGGCCTGCGGCGTCGCCGGGAGTGTCATCGCCCATGGCCGATCTGGCGGAGGGCGGCGTTAGCAGGCCGGCCATGAGATCCGGATTCACGCGAACCTTCGCCCGGCCCAGCGCCGTGGTCAGCCAGCTTTCAAAGGCGGCATCCTTGCGCTGCTGTTGCAAAATGTTTTCAATGAGCGGGTAGGCGTCGGCCATGCCCATGGTATGGGCGGCGTTGCGCTCCTTCAGGGCAAGACCGTACCAGCGTCCGTCTTCCTGAACAGGGGCGGCGCACTGGCCGGGCGCGAGTTTTTCAGCTTTTTTCAGCCAGGCAGGCGGCAACTGGGCCGCGCTGATTTCCTGGCACTGCACCATGAGGTTTGCGGGTGGCTCTTTTTCAACAGGATGGCCAGAGGTGAAGGCGCTGCAAAATGCCTGAACAGGTTGGGATTCTAGGGAGGAAATCAGGCAAACGTCCAGAATTTCGGGCAAGGCGAACTCTGCTTCGTGTTCCTTGTAATAGGAGCGCACATCGCTCAGAGAAATGCGGATGCCGGGCAAAAGGATGCGCTTTTCAAAGCTCTGCATGGCCAGAAGGTCGCGCATGAGCACGCGCCATTCATTTTCATCCAGTGATTCGTCGGCCAGAAAACGCGCCAGCCCTTCCTCGCCGCCGTAGTCCTCCCTGACAGTCGCCACGGCGGCTTTAAGGGCGGCGTCCGTCACGGGAATCTGCAAGTCACGCAAATCCTGGCGCACCAGAGTGTAAATGATCAGCGTGCCCAGCGCGTCGCCGTACTGACGCTTCATGTTTTCGAGGGAAGGCCGCTGCAGGGTGCCCAGAGCGGTGGAGCGGCTGTCCAGCAGGGCCTGCACCGTGCGCAGGTAGATGGGTTCTCCGTTGACAGTGGCCACCACGCCTTCAGGCAGGCGGGCCTCAAAGCAGGCGCACAGCAGAAGGCAGCATGCCACGAGCGCCAGACGTGCCGCCAGAAATACGCCCTTGCGTCCCGGCCCTGCGGCAAAAGCCGCCCCGTGCCCCGGACGCGCCGACGCCACCGGGGCGCAGCCGGAAACCGGGAGCGGCAGCATGTCATGCTGACCGGGCGTGGCAGAAATGATCAGGGGCATGGGCATCCTCTTTTGACGTCGGCCGGAGCAAAATGCAGCCGGAACGAAACGCAGCCGGAGCGAAATGCAGCCGGAACGGCCTGGGCTTTGGCCCAGGTCAGGCCGAAACCTTTGCCGCAACTGGTATGCGTATGTCTTCCAGTGCCTGACGCAATCTGTCAAGCCCCTGCGCAAGGGGAACGTCTTTTTCCAGCGTCAGCGCAAGGCCCGCCGGGGGGTGGACGCGCGCGCCCGGCAGGGACGCGGCAAGAGCCACAATGCGCTCCGGCTGCACGGCCGTCTGGCCGTCCGGCCAGGTCAGGCGCACGGATTCGCGGCGCACCTCGGCCTTCTGCACCTGAAGTTCCGTAAGAAACTGCTTGAAGTCCAGCACGGCCAGGAAGTTTGCCAGCTCTTCGGGGAATGGCCCGAAACGGTCGCGGATGGACAGGGCCGTTTCTTCACGCGCGGCCCCGCCGGAAGCCGAGGTAAGGGCCTTGTAGCAGCGCAGCCGTTCGCGTCCGTCGTCAATGTACGACGCGGGAATATGCGCCGGAAGGCCCAGCGTCAGTTCCGTTTCTGTCACAATGCTTTCGGGCATGCCCTTGAGGCGGCCCACGGCTTCCTCCAGCATTTCAAGGTACAGGTCAAGGCCCACGCGGCACATGTGCCCGGACTGTACTTCGCCCAGAATATTGCCCGCGCCGCGCAGGCGCAGGTCTTCCATGGCCACCTGAAAGCCCGCGCCCAGGTAGTCCATGTCCATAATGATGCGCAGGCGCTCCTCGGCCACGGCAGTGAGGCGCTCGGCGTCGGGCACCACAAAAAAGGCGTATGCCTGCCTGTCGCTGCGGCCCACGCGGCCGCGCAGCTGGTACAGTTGCCCCAGGCCGAACATCTGGGCCTGATCCACCACCAGGGTGTTGGCGCGGGGAAAGTCCAGGCCGGATTCCACTATGGACGTGCATACCAGCACATCCAGTTCGCCATGCCAGAACTTGTGCATGGTGTCTTCAAGCTCGGTTTCGGACATCTGGCCGTGGGCCATGCCCACACGGGCCGCAGGAACAAGCCCGCGCACGTATTCCGCCACGCGCTCCAGCCCCTGCACACGGTTGTAGACCCAGAATATCTGGCCTTCACGCTCCATTTCGCGTTCCATCACCTTGCGCAGCACGTTGTCGTCCCTGCGCAGCACGGCGCTGGCCACGGGTTTGCGGTCCTGCGGCGCTGTTTCGATGATGGAAAGCTCGCGGATGCCCGACATGGAAAGCTGCAGGGTACGCGGAATGGGCGTGGCCGTGAGCGTCAGCACATCCACGTTTTTTTTGAGGGCCTTGAGCTTTTCTTTATGGCGCACGCCAAACCGCTGTTCTTCATCAAGAATGAGCAGGGTCAGATTGGGCAGCTTCACGTCGGTGGACAAAATGCGGTGGGTACCGATGAGGATGTCCACCTGCCCGGCGGCAGCGGCCTTGAGCACTTCTTTTTGTTTGGGGCGCGTCACAAAACGGCTGAGCAGGCCCACATTGACGGGAAAGCCCGCCAGGCGCGCCCTGAAAGTCTGGTAATGCTGTTCGGCCAGCACGGTGGTGGGGCAGAGCATGGCCACCTGCCGCCCCTCTGAGGCGGCGCGGAAGGCGGCTCGCAGGGCCACCTCTGTTTTGCCGAAGCCCACGTCGCCGCACACAAGACGATCCATGGGGCTTGACTTGTCCATATCGTCCAGCACGTCCTGGATGGCCTTGGCCTGATCCGGGGTTTCCTCAAAGCCGAAGGTGGCCTCGAATTCGTGATACAGCTCGCCGGGCGGGTCGTAGCGGAAGCCCTTGGTGACCTTGCGGTAGGCGTACATCTCCACCAGGTCGGCGGCGATTTTTTCAATGGCCTTGCGGGCTTTTTCCTTGCCGACCACCCAGGCGGCGCCGCCCAGGCGGTCAAGGGCTGGCTCCACGCCTTCCGTGCCCTTGAAGCGCTGGATAAGCCCCAGCCTGTCCGCAGGCACGTAGAGCTTGTCCTTGCCGGAATACTCCACCAGCAGAAAATCGTTGGCCGCCGCGTTGAGATCCAGATGGTGCAGGCCCGCAAAACGCCCGATGCCGTAATCGCGGTGTACCAGAAGATCGCCGGGCTTGAGGTCGTCAAAAGTGTCCAGACCCTTGAATACGCGGGAAGAAACCCGGGGCGTTTTTTCGGCCTTGGGGTAGAGGATGTCCTCGCCGAGCACCAGGGTGCCGTCCCAGACAAGGTCTGCGCCCGACCTGAAGGGTGAAACAAGGGCAAAAAGTCCCTTCTGTTCCGGCGCGTAGCGCAGGGCGGGCACAATGCCGTCCTGCTCGGCCAGTTTCAGAAACTTTGCCCGGCTTCTGCCTGACGAAAAACTGAGAACCACCTGGCGGCGGCTGTTGCGCCACTCCTTGAGAGCCGTGGAGAGGTGCTGCCAGGGGCGGTCTTGCGCGCCCGGCAGGGGAAAGAGGTCAGTAAAGGAGTGCAGGGGACGTTCGGCCAGGTCAAGGCCGCGCTCTTCGACGCCCATGACCAGAGGTTCGGCGTAGATACGCTGAAAGCCGTTCCAGGGCGCGGGCTGCGAGCTTTTGCGCAAGGTGAGCGTAGCGGGTTGCGGCAGGGGGGAGTCCGGGGCCTCCAGCCTTTCCTTGAGGCTCAGGCGGCCGTCGCGCAGGGCGTCGGCGCTGTCGGCCTCGCCGGGCAAGAGCCACAGACTGTCCTTGGGCAGCCAGTCTTCAATGAAACTTGTGGTTTCAAGCACGCTGCCGGGCAAAAGTCCCAGGCCGCCGCTGTCCAGCGATTTTTTGAAGGAATAGCACTCGTTTTCGCCAATGCGGCCTTCGGCGAACATGCGGTCGCAACGATCGCGCGCCGTTGCCAGGGCTTTGGCGTCAAGCGCCAGCGGGCTGGCGGGAAGGAGCGTCAGTTCGTCGCAGCCCTGCAGGGAGCGCTGGCTTTCAGCGTCAAAAACGCGCATCTCATCCAGGGTGTCGCCAAAAAACTCCAGGCGCACGGGCTTGGCGTAGCCAGCGGGAAAAATATCGAGGATATCACCCCGGCGCGCCATTTCTCCGGGCCGGGTGACCATGGTCACGCGCTCGTAGCCCCATTCCACGGCCTGATCCAGCAGCAGTTCGGGCGCGTAATCGCTGCCCTTGCGCAGGTCAAGGTTGCGTGAGGCGAAGAAATTCAGGGGCACATGACGCAGCAAAAGACTTTCAACACTGCACACGAGACAACGCGGCTGCCCGAGACCAAGGCCATACAGGGCGGCCAGGCGCGCTGCCCACGAGGCTCTGTCCTGCCGCTGGTTCAAGGCGGGCAGGGCCAGGCACGGGCTGCGCCACAGGGGTTCGGACAGGGGCTTTTCGCCCAGGGAAAGTTCCGGGGTAAAGAGCGTCAGCAGTGCGCGGGCAAGCGTATACTCTTCACGTTCGCGCGCCACCAGAACAACCGTGCGCCCACGGGTCATGGCCTCAACGGCGAGACGACAGCGCGTGGCCATACCGCTGCGCTCGATATATATCTGATTTTCCTGACTTGCCAGTACTGCGTTAAAAATGTCCATTAACCCGTTCCATTGACCTGGCTGTTCTTCTTGCACGGCCATGACGCGCGCGAACGATCTGCACAAAGTTTTAAATGACGTGTTGTTATGAAGCCCTAAAAAAAGGCTGCCGTAAAGTGACAAGGGGGCGGCCCTAAAGCCGCCCCCGGTCAACCGTATCTGTCGTTTTTCTAGTTGGTGCCGCAGCCGCCGCCGCAGCCGGAGCAACCGCCCTCGCTCTGAGGCAGGGGCACGTTGGGCTCCACCATAAAGCCCATAGGGGTGAGGTCGATTTTCACGCCTTCAACCTGGGCCAGCAGGTCCTTGTTGATGCAGAAGGTGAAGCCGCCCTGTTCATCGCTCTGGTCCTCATCTGTGGCGGCGTCGAGGGCCAGCGCAAGGCGCGGGCCGCTGCAACCGCCGGGGGCAAGGTATATGCGGATGTCGCTTTTGTCCTTGCCTTCAAAGTAGGCTGCCAGTTCTTTTTGAGCGCTTTCGGTAAGTTCGAGCATGGTTCCTCCATGATTTTTTCGGGTATTTATATATTCCGAAAAACAGGCTGAGATGCTTCATCGGCTGACGGGGAACCAGGCCCGTTTCGATTGGAGCATTTAACCTTTGAAAAAAGGTAAGTGCTCCAACGCTGCACGAAAGTGCAGCGCGCCACAGCGTGGCGTGGATTCTGCCGAAAATCGCAGTTTTCGGCAGAATGACAACTTTGAAATGCTTCACATTTCAAAGTTGATCTGGCCTAGTGGCTTCCGCAGCTTGAGCAGCTGCTGCAACCATCGCCTTCTGAAGCAAAGGGCACGTCTGGTATGAGCGTGAACCCCATGTAAGTTAAATCAACGGAAACTCCCTTCACTTCATCAAGCAAAGACTTGTTCATGCAGAAGGTGTATCCAGCCTGTTCCTCGGTTGTATCCTGGTCATTCGGCTCGTCCAGAGCCAGAGCGAGGCGCGGGCCGCCTCAACCAGCCGAGAGGTAAATCCGAATCGGATCCTTTTTCTTGTCCGCAAAGAAGGTATCAAGCTCCTTGCGGGCAGTGTCGGTCAATTGAATCATGGTGTCCTCCATATTTCTGGTGCCATAGTAACTAAGGCCATGCTTCTGGCTTGTCAATTGCCGGGGGCCTTTTCTTCAATCACAAAAAGCGGTAGGGTTTTGCCAGGCAGATGCCACGGGAGGAAACATGAACACAACCCTGCTGCTTGAGCAGCACGAAATGGCACGTATGCTGGAACGCCTGGCGTCCCAGATTATGGAGCGCCACGCCAAGTGCGACCATGTCATGCTGGTCGGTATTGAACGCCGCGGCGCTGATCTCGCCCGCCGCCTGTCCGCCCTGCTTGAGGATCGCCTTGGGCATCCCGTGCTGCTGGGCACGCTGGACATAAACCTCTACCGCGACGACTGGACAAGCCTTGAAGGCAAACCCCACATCGGGCAGTCGCGTATACCGGCCAGCGTTGACGGGCGCGTCATCATTCTTGTTGATGACGTGCTGTACACTGGGCGCACCATACGTGCCGCCCTGGAGGCCCTGTTGGACTACGGACGCCCCATGGCGGTGGAATTGCTGGCCCTCATTGACAGAGGGCGCCGCGAGCTGCCCATCCACGCGGATTATGTGGGCCGCACGGTCAATACCAGCCGCCATGAACGCGTTGACGTGCTGCTGGCTGAACGGGACGGACAGGACGCCGTACACCTGACGGCAAGTCCCGTATAGTATATAGTGTGCAATGGCGGCAGGCGGCTTGGCAAAAATGCCGCCCGTCTGCATGAATCATCCGGCCGTTACGTGCGGCCCTTCCCCCTCGCGGATACCGTCCGTGCGGCGCAAATCAAGGAGCGCACATGCCAAAGCGCAAGACCTGACGTAATCCCGGCAGCTTCACGGTGTGGAGTGTATGCGGGCGGCGGCGCGTTTTGCAGCAAGGAGCATGACGCGGCAAACCTGAGCAAGAGGTAATCCTCCGTCCGCGTTCTGTCGGCCTTTATGGCCGTCAACGCAACGGGCGCAAGCCCATAAACAGGAGCAGGAGGATACCGATGAAACAATATTTCAACGTCCTTTCCACCACTACGGGCATAGTTGTAGTGGGCCTCATCTTCGGCGTTTTGGCCGTATTGCTGCAACAGGCGGGCAATCCGGGCAATATGGGCATCTGCGTAGTCTGCTTTAACCGCGACATCGCCGGGGCTGTCGGTCTGCACAGGGCTGAAATTGTGCAGTACCTGCGCCCTGAAATTATAGGCATGGTGCTGGGAGCCTTTGCGGCGGCCATGCTCTTTGGCGAATACAAGCCCCGTGGCGGTTCCGCCCCCATCACCCGGTTTTTCCTCGGAGCCATCGCCGGTATCGGCGCGCTGGTTTTTCTCGGCTGCCCCTGGCGCGTCATCCTGCGCCTGGCTGGCGGCGACGCCCATGCTATCTTCGGGCTTGTGGGCCTTATAGTGGGCGTGGGCATAGGCACCATCTTCTTCCGCATGGGTTTTTCACTGGGCCGCAGCCAGAATCAGGGCAAGATATCGGGCCTGATGCTGCCCGCGCTCATGCTCGGCCTTTTGGCTTTGTATCTTGCTGATCCCCAGATCTCTGGCGAACTCAAGAGCGGCGTGCTCTTTTACTCCATCAAGGGGCCTGGCTCACAGCACGCGCCCTTTATCTTCTCCCTGTGCGCTGGCCTCGCCGTGGGCTTTCTGGCCCAGCGCAGCCGTTTCTGCACCATGGGCGCACTGCGCGACGTCATCCTTTTCAATCAGTGGTATCTGGCCCTGGGCTTTATCGCCATGTTTGCGGCGGCTCTGGTCATGAATTTCAGCCTGGGCTCCTTCCATTGGGGCTTTGAAAACCAGCCCGTTGCCCAGCCCGACGACCTCTGGAACTTTATGGGCATGGTTACGGCGGGGCTTGCCTTTGCTCT